>CAMLRH010000206.1 GCA_946482375.1 uncultured Caulobacteraceae bacterium
AGCGGCCGGAGGGGGCAAGAAGAAGCTCTCCTACAAGGACGCCCGGCGGCTCGACGAACTCACGGCGCTCATCGACCAAGCCCCCGCCCGCATCGCCGGTCTCGAAGACCAGCTCCACGACCCGACCCTCTATTCACGCGACCGGGCCACGTTCGACCGCCTCTCCGCTGAGCTCGAAAAGCTCCGCGCCGACCTGGTTTCGGCGGAGGAAGAGTGGCTCATTCTGGAGGAAAAGCGCGAGGCGCTACTTTAGCCGTCATCCCGGACGGCCCGCAGGGACGATCCGGGACCCAGTGCGGCCGCTCCTGGGTCCCGGCTCTTCGCTACGCTGCGGCCGGGATGACGAAACATTTGATTGTTCCGCCCTCACCCACCTTCTCTGTGGATAACGATAAAGCCTTGAGAAGGTTAACGAACGAACACTTTATCCACAGCTTGCCAACAACTGACCACCGAAGAAAAAGGCAAGAATTCACACAGTCGTGTTCTTGGGCAGTTGCTACATAGCCGGAACTGCGACACAGTCAACTTGTCGAAAGGAACTGCGGCGCGGGCGAGGCCGGAAACGGTAAGGTCAAGCGAGCAGGATGCTTCCAGACTTTAGGACCGAAGGGAGACCTTCGGAGACCGGTTCGGAGGCGGTTTCAGGAAAGACCGGAGCAATCCGGACACCTCTTGGAACTTCGCCCTTTCGGCTACAAGGACCCCGCAAGGGGAACTTGGGTGAGGGGGCGACGTGGCCGGGCGACCGGAACCGTCGCCTCCTTGCTCGATTCTGGGCATCCCCTCACATCGCTGCGTCCTTCGACATGACCGCTTCGCGGTCTGCTCAGGATGACTAGCTTCTGAGCTAGTCATGGTGAGCAGCGCGTAGCGCGTGTCGAACCACGCACAGCTTGGCCGCAGCGCCCAGCCGCCCTACCCTCCCCATCATGAAACGCCTCATCGCCCTGGCGCTCGCCGCCATCGTCGCCGCTTGTTCGCCTGCCCAACAGCCTGCCCAAGACACCGGCCGAACGCAGATCCGCTTCGCGACCGACTGGCGCGCCCAGGCCGAACATGGCGGCTTCTACCAGGCGCTCGCCACCGGCGAGTACGCGAAGCGGGGCTTGGACGTCTCCATCGTCCAGGGCGGCCCGGGCGTGAACGTGCCGCAGCTGCTGGCCTCCGGCGCCGTCGAACTGGGCATGGGCTCCAACAGCTTCATCGTGCTGAACCTGGCGCAGGAGAAGGTGCCGGTGAAGGCCGTCGCCGCCTTCATGCAGAAGGACCCGCAGGTCCTCATGGCTCACCCCGACACCGGCGTGAACTCGATCGCCGACATGAAGGGCCGCCCCATCCTGCTGGCCGATGCCTCGGTCACCGCCTTCTGGGTTTGGCTGAAGGCCAAGTACGGATTCACCGACGACCAGGTGCGCAAGTACACCTTCAACAACGGCCCGTTCCTGGCCGACAGGCAGGCGATCCAGCAGGGCTACCTCTCGTCGGAGCCCTACACCATCGAGCAGCAGGCGGGCTTCAAGCCTGCAGTCTTCCTGCTCGCCGACGAAGGCTACCCCGGCTACGCAACCATGGTGCTGGCGCCCGACAGTCTGATCGAGAAGGACCCCAAGGCCGTACAGGCTTTCATCGACGCCTCGGCCGCCGGCTGGAAAAGCTACCTCTATGGCGACGCCAAACCCGGCGACGCGCTGATCCTCAACGACAACCCGGAAATGACCCAGGCGCTGCTCGACCAGGCCCGGGAGAAGATGCGCACTTACGGCATCGTCGCGCCCGACGGCTCCGGCGCCATGACCGACGCCCGCTGGGCCGAGTTCTTCAAGATCGCCTCCGAACAAGGCGTTTACCCGAAGGATCTCGACGTCCGCCGCGCCTACACGCTGCGGTTCGTCGCGCCCAAAACCGCCGAAGCACGGCCTTAAATCCGCCATCGACTTACAGCGGTGTAAGAGTCAGGGGCGGGGTCTAGAGTATAACAACGCCCCGTGAGAGGACTCTAAGCCCTGCGGGAGGAAACCATGGGCCGTAATGCATTGATCCTTGGCGCCGCGCTGGCCGCCATGCTGGCGACGTCCGCCAGCGCCGCCGTGACCGTCCTGGGTACGGGCGCGGCCAACCAGTGCTCCGCCGCCGCCCTTGCCGGCGACGCGCGCGACGAGGACCTGAGCATCTGCAACCAGGCTCTGCTCGAAGTCGTCACCGAGCGCGAGAAGGCCGGCACCTATGTGAACCGCGGCGTCATCCTGCTGCGGCGCAAGCAGTTCAACGCCGCACGCGCCGACTTCCAGATGGCTGAAAAGATCGACCCGACCATGGGCGAGGCCGTCGTCAACCACGGCGCCGCCCTGGTGGCCGAGCGCCGCTACCTGGAAGGGCTCACCGAGATCGACCGCGGCCTCAGCATGAACCCGGAAGAGCCGGAAAAGGCCTACTTCAACCGCGCCCTGGCCAACGAAGGCCTCGACGACATGAAGGCCGCCTACCTCGACTACATGAAGGCGCTGGAATTGGCCCCCAACTGGGACGCCCCGCGCCACGAGTTGACCCGCTTCACGGTCGAAAACCCCGCCGCGAAGTAACGGTCAGGGGCTAGGGATGAGGGGCGGGAAGGCTTAAATGTCTTCCCGCCCTTTTTTCGTTCTGGCGTTCGTATCATGCGTATTCTCTTCCTGATCCTCCTCGCCGCCCTCGCCTCTCCGGCCGCGGCCCAGACTGATTTCGACACCCTCCACGCCGAGAACCGGCTGGCCGCCCGACAGGAGCAGGCCCGCCAGCGCGCGCTCGCCGCCGACCGCGAGGCGATGGTGCTCGAAAGCCGCGCCCGCACCGCCACGGCGCTCGCCGGCCTGCGCGTTCCGCCGCCGGCGGTCGAGGTTCCGCTCGATCCCACCCTCGCCGCCCAGATCGAGGCCGTCGCCGACCTGCGGGCCAGAGAGCTGGCCGAAAGCAACGCCCGCATCCTGGCCATCGAACCGGCCAACAAGGATTGATGGAGCGATCTGCCAAGCGCTAGCGTTTGTCCGGGCAAACGCAGGAGACAGACGCATGCGCTGGCAGGGTGGACGCAGCTCAGGAAACATCGAGGACCGCCGGGGCCTGGGCCCTGTCGGCGTGGGCGGCATGGGCGTCGGCGGCGTCGTGCTGGCCCTGATCGGCTATTTCGTCTTCGGCATCGACCCGTCGACCACCACCTCCATTCTCGGCAGCGGCGCGCCGGTGGAGCAGCAGGCCGGCGTCCAGGGCGCGCCCGCCGACGAAGCCGGCCGTTTCGTCGATGTGGTCGAAACCTCGACCTCCGACGTCTGGGGCCGGATCTTCCAGCAGAACGGCGGCGACTACCGCCCGCCCGCCGCCGTGGTGCTCTACGACCAGGCGACCGGCACCGGCTGCGGCATGGGTCAGGCGGCGATGGGGCCGTTCTACTGCCCGGCCGACCGCAAGGTGTACCTCGACCTCTCCTTCTGGAACGAGCTGGAGACCAAGTTCGGCGCCAAGGGCGACTTCGCCCGCGCCTACGTCATCGCCCACGAGATCGGCCACCACGTCCAGAACATGACCGGGGCGATGGATCAGGCCCAGCGGCTCGGCGCGCGCGGCGCCGAAAGCGGCGCGGTGCGGCTGGAGCTGCAAGCCGACTGCTACGCCGGCGTCTGGGCGGCGCACGCGTCTTCAGCCTCGGGCGGCCAGATCGCGCTGGAAGCTGGCGACATCGAGGAAGGCATGGGCGCGGCCTCGGCCGTCGGCGACGACACCCTGCAGAAGGCGACGCAGGGCCGCGTGGCGCCCGACAGCTTCACCCACGGCTCCTCGGCCCAGCGCATGCGCTGGTTCCGCCGCGGCTACGACAGCGGCAACCCGGACAGCTGCGACACCTTCGGCGCGCGGACGCTCTAGCCGCCCAGCGGCCGCCCGCCCACGATGCCCGTGAACTCGGGAATGGCGAAGGCCAGGTAGAAGGCGATCGCCGCCAGCAGCAGCACCATGCCCACCCAGTTGGCGCCGCTCATCGGCCGCCGCCCGGCGGGGTGTTCCTCGTGACGTGGTTCGTGCGTCTCGGTCGTATCCATAGGCTTGGTCTCCCTCCCGGCCCTGAATGCGCCCGAGCCTACCCCTGTTCCGGCGCAAGAAAAGAGGCGGCGGGGTGTCGGGCCCGCCGCCTCAGCCGGTTTCGAAGGGGATCGAAAGCCGGGGGGACTAGAAGCCTTTCCGGATGGAGAGGCCGATCAGGCGCGGATCGAGCACGAAGACGTTGGTCGTCAGCGCGGAGTCGTCCGAGTTCAGGAAGGCGTCGGTGATGGGGGTCTTGTCCAAGAGGTTCTTGGCGTAGAGCTCGATCTTCAGCTCGTCTTCTGGCCGCTCGAACCACACCGACAGGTTCACATTGTACCAGCCGTGCAGCTTGTCATATGGGTCGGAATTGTAGACCCGCGCCCACGACTGGCTCTGCCAGTACGCGTCGCCGCGCACGGTCATCCGCCAGCCTTCCAGCACGTCCATGCCGTACTGGGCCCCGATGTTCACCGTCCAGTGCGGCGAGTTCGGCAGCTCGTTGCCGCCCAGCGCCTTGGCGATGCCGGCGCCGCCGTGGATGTCCACGGTCCCGTTCGTGCCGTCGTAGTAGGCGGGGCTGTAGTAGTCGTCGGTCTCCGGGTCGATGGCCGGAAAGTCGAGCGAACCGATGAGGCCGCCGACGCCCTGACACAGTTGCTGGAAACCGATCAGCCCTTCCCGCGTGCTGAGATAGTTCGCCGCCACGCCCACGGGCACGATGCAGTTCGACGGCAGCTGGAACCAGGCTTTCGCGAGAATGAAGTCCTCGTTCCCGGCCGTCCGGTCCATGATGTCGATCGACTCCTCCCCGTCGGCGATCTTGGTGTCCAGGTAGCCGATATTGGCGATGACCTGGAAGTCGCGTGACGGTGCGAACACACTCTGGAATTCGAGACCCCAGATGGTCGCGTCGAAGTTCTCGTTGACCGCCGTGCGGTCGCGGATCTGGGAAACCTGATAGTCCCTGTAGTCGTAGAAGAAGGCGTTGGCGTTTAAAGTCAGCGCCCCGCTCATCAGCACGTTCTTCGAGCCCGGGATGTGGCCCTTCGCGAAGTCCGCCTCCGAGTCGGCGAAGACGAA
>CAMLRH010000207.1 GCA_946482375.1 uncultured Caulobacteraceae bacterium
CCCCTCTGGGGGAGCTGTCGCGAAGCGACTGAGGGGGCAGCTCAGCAGGGCCCCCTTCCCCGGCTTCGCCGGGACTTCCCCCAGAGGGGGAAGATCCTACTCCCCGAACGCTTCGCCGGGCTGCAGCGGGTTCATGCGGATCAGCCGCGAGTCCTCGACCGCCGCCTGTCGGTGCTTCACGTGCTCGCGATAGTCGGGGTTGGTGACCATGGCGAGGAAGGCCGCCGCGTTCGGGTATTCGGCGATGAAGGCGAGGTCCCACCTCTCGTCGGCCGGGCCGGTCACCACGCAGTCCGGGCGCCCGGCCCAGACCTGGCGGCCGCCCAGCGAGCGGAAGACCTCCGCCGAGGTCCGGCCATACTCGCGGTAGGCGTCGAGCCCGCTCATGCCCTTGCCGTGGTTGGGATGGCCTTCGGGATACTTCGCCTGTGCGTTCAGGCGCACGAGGTTCAGCATCTGGATCGGCTCGTCACGCGGCAGGGCTTTGAAGGCGTCGAACTGTTCGCGGGTCGGGTCGATGCTGCTGCTCATGGCTTCTTCTTTCGCGTCGGCTTCTTCGGCGGCAGGACATGGAGTTCGTCGGGCCGCTCGTTGGGATTGTCGCCGGCCGGCGGCACGTGGTGGCTGAGGATCTGGCCGGTGCGCTCTATGGCGGCGACGAAGCCGTCGCCGACCGAGCCGCGCTTGATGCCGCCCACCAGCAGGGCGACGACCTCGTCCCAGACCTGGTGCGGCGCGGCTTCGTAGATACCCTCGTCCGCGATGACCTCGGCGCGATGGTCGGCCAGCGCCACGAACAGCAGCACACCCGTGCGGCCCGCCGTCAGGTGCATGCCCTTGCCGATGAACTGCTGCATGGCCGCGTCGTGGACGCGCTCAGCCTTCACCGACGACGGCGTCAGGAAACGGCGTACGGGCGGGATGGCGACGAGCAGGGCGACCACGACGAACACCGCCGCCTGCAGCAGGATGTATGTGGAAAGCGCCGATAGCACGGTGGCGTCGCTGGCGGCGGCATGGCCGATCTCCCAGCCGCCGAAGGCCCGCGTCAGCGCCTGCGGCCGAAAGCCCAGCAGGAGCGCCAGCGCCGGCAGCACCAGCGCCGCGCCCGCGGCCCAGGCCAGCGGCGTCTCGCGATAGTCCGACACCTCGTCGGCGACGATGCAGTAAATCTCGCCGGCGGTGGTCATCTCTGCCGTGGCGATGGCCTCGGCGATGCGCTCGTGGTCGCCTTGCGTGATCCCGACCATCACCAGCCCCCCGAAGAACCGCCGCCGCCGAACGAGCCGCCGCCGCCGGAGAAGCCGCCGCCCCCGCCCGACCAGCCGCCGCGATGGCCGCCGCCCGAACCCATGCCCGACAGGATGATCCACGGCAGCGCCGCGCCAAGGCCGCTACGGCGGCGCCGTCGCCCGAACATGCCGCTCAGCATCATGAAGATCATGAACATGATGAAGAGCATGGCCAACGGTGGCGGGCCCGAGCCCTGGAACCGACCCTGCGGCTCGGCCGCCTGCGCCACCACCGCCTTCGCCTGATCGTCGGGCAGGCTGAGCTGCTGGACGATGGCGTCGGTCCCGGCGACCACGCCGCCGGCCATGTCGCCGTCGCGGAAGCGCGGCAGCACCTGCTCCTGGAGGATCAGCGAGGAGAGCGCGTCGGTGAGCACAGGCTCCAGGCCATAGCCGACCTCGATGCGCACCTTTCGCTCGCTGGGCGCGACGATAAGGAGGGCGCCGTTGTCCTCCTTCGCCTGGCCGATCTTCCAGTGACGGCCGAGCTGGTAGCCGTAATCCTCGATCTCGTAACCCTGCAGATCCGGCAGGGTGACGACCACCACCTGCCTTGTCGTCTGCTGCTCCAGCGTCGCCAGCTTCGCCGTCAGCTGCTGCTCCGTCGCGGGCGAGAGGATGTTGGCGTTATCGACCACCCTCCCCGTCAGCGGCGGGAAGGTCGGAGCGGCGAACGCGGGGACCGTCAGTAGAAACGCGAACAGCACCCCCAACATCCGATTGCTCCCGCCCCCGGGTCCGACCGTTGGTCGGCCCGAGGATGAACTCCGGCGGGAGCCCAAGCGGCCTAGCCGCAGACTCAGCTTGGGTCCCCGCCTGCGCGGGGACAATCGGGTGAGGGAAAGCACGAGTGTTACTGGACCGTAGCCGGAGCCGTGTTCGTGGTAGGCGTCGGCATCGGGGCGGGACCCGCGCCCGGCGAGGCGCCGTTGACGGTGGGGGCAGCCGGACGGTCGAACGTCACCGTCGGCGCGGTTTGCGCTTGCGGCGAGGCGGCGAACATCTGCGCCGGGCGGGCCCAGCGGTGGACGGTGCCGGCCCACAGGGCGCCCGGGAAGGTCCGAATCTCGGTGTTGTAGGCGCGCGCGGCCTCGTTGTAGTCGCGCCGGGCGATGGAGATGCGGTTCTCCGTTCCCTCCAGCTGGCTCTGCAGGGCCAGGAAGTTCTGGTTCGACTTCAGGTCCGGATAGCGTTCCTGGATCATCATCAGCCGGCCGAGCACGCCCGACAGCTGGTCCTGCGCCTGCTGGAAGCGCTGGAACTGGGCGGGGTCGGTGATGGTGTCGGCGTTGACCTGGACCTGGGTGGCGCTGGCGCGGGCCTCGGTGACGGCCACCAGCACGTCACGCTCCTGGTTGGCGTAGCCCTGCACGGTGTTGACGAGGTTGGGGATCAGGTCGGAGCGGCGCTGGTACTGGTTCTGCACCTCGCCCCACTGCGCCTTCACCTGCTCGTCGAGCGTGGGAATGGTGTTGATGCCGCACGCGCTGAGCAGCATGGCGACGGCAAGCGCGGGCACAACCCGCAAGGATTTCCAGGACGGCATGGACGGTTTCCCTCTCCGGTTCGCGCGGCAAGCGCGGCCATGAGGAAAGATATAGGCCCCTCGCCCGCCTTGCGGGAGATCAACAATCAAACGAGCAGTGCTGTTGCGGCCTGCCAGGCGACATAGGCCGCGACGATGAGGATCAGACCGGCGAAGAGACGCCTGGCGAGGAGCGCGCGGGAGGCGAGCGCCCGAGCCGCGGGGGAGCCCGCCAAGACACCGACGAAGCCGCCCATCACCAGCATGGCGAAGAGCGTCCAGTCCACGAGGCCCGAGACCGCGTAGTTGGCCGAAGTCGCCGCGCCAAACAGCGACACCGACACCAGCGATGAGGCGGCGGCGTTGGCCAGCGTCATGCCGGTCGCGGCCATCAGTCCCGGCGCGATGAGGAAGCCGCCGCCGATGCCGAAGAAGCCCGCGGCGAAACCGGTCAGCAAGCCGACGGGCGCGAGGCGGTAGACCAGCCGCGTGTTCAGGCGCACGGAGGGATCGCCTTCGCCCGCGTTCTTGCGCAGCATCGAGAGCGCCACGGCCGCCATCGCCACGGCGAAGAAGAGCAGCAGCTGCTGGCCGTCCATCTGTTTGGCGAGCGTCGAGCCGATCAAGGCGCCCGCCAGTCCCGCCGCGCCGAAGACCAGCGCACAGGGCCACTTCACGCGGCCCGCCCGCGCGTTCATGGCCAGACCGCCCAGCGCATTCACCGCCACCGCCGCGGCCGAGGTGCCGATGGCGATGTGCGGGTCCTGAACACCCACGGCGTAGAGCAGCAGCGGCGCGGCCAGCACCGACCCGCCGCCGCCGAACACGGCCAGCAGGAAGCCGACGAGGGCTCCGCTCGCCAGCGCCATGCCGAGGGTGAGGATCGAAGGGTCCATGGCTTAAGCCGTGCGGGGTCGGTTCCAGGGCGCGATCGCCAGCACCCTCGCCATGCCACAGAAGCCGGTGACGCCGGCGAAGGTCAGGCCCGCGCCGACGAAGGCGGGGATGGCGAAGAAGCCGGGGTGGACCGTCAGGCCGAGGATCGTGCCGATCAGCACCAGAGCGCCGGCGCCGATCTGGACCTGCCGGAACATCTCCAGCGGCGCCTTGGCGTCGGTTTCGAGCGGCAGGCCCGCCTTCGCCCAGCCGTCCAGCCCGCCGTCGAGAACGAAGGCCTCGCCCTCGACGCGGGCGGCCAGCCGCGCGCAGTTGGCGCCGGTGCGCATGCCGGTCTTGCAGGTGAAGACGACATCGCGGCCGGGCTCGATGGTCAGGTGCGCCGCCTCGAAGGCGGAGATCGGGCGCGACAGGGCGCCCTTCACGTGGATACGGGCGAACTCGTCGGGCTCACGGATGTCGACGAGCACGGCGCGGCCGGACTTCAGCCGTTGCGCGACGTCGGCGGGATTGAGCGCGGTCAAGGTGGCGGTCATCGGGATGGGCTCACTTCAGAAGGACAAAAAATCTCGGCCAGCGTTCCCACCACCTTCACGGCGGCGGGGTCGGCGACCCGGTACCAGATGGATTGGCCGTCGCGGCGGGTCGCCACGACGCCCTCCTCGCGGAGCACCGCGAGGTGCTGGGACAGCGCCGACTGCGACAGGCCGACGAGCGGTTGCAGCTCGCCGACGGTCCGTTCGCCGTCGCCCAGTTGGCACAGGATCATCAGCCGCCGCTCGTTGGCGAGTGCGCGCAGCAGCTTGGCGGCGTCTCCGGCGCTGGCCTCGAAGCGGGTGAGATCGAAGGTCGAAAGATCGAACATGAGCGCAGATATATGAGTTGTTTCTAAATTAGCAAGTACTTATATGAAGCCGGCAGCCAAGGAGGCTCCCGATATGAAACCGACCGTCCAGACCTTCTTCGACAAGGCGACCTTCACCGCCACCCACCTGGTGATCGACCCGGCCACAAACGCGGCCGCGGTGATCGACCCCGTGCTCGACTTCGATCCCAAGGCCGCGCGCCTGACGACGACCTCGGCCGACACAGTGCTCGCCGCCGTGCGCGAGCAGGGGCTTGAGCTGAAGTATGTGCTGGAGACCCACGCCCACGCCGACCACCTGTCGGCCGCCGACTACATCCGCCGCGAGACCGGGGCGCGGGTCGTCATCGGCGCCCGCATCGTCGAGGTGCAGAAGGCCTTCATCCCGCTGTTCGAGGCCGACGACGTCGCCGCCGACGGCCGCGTCTTCGACCGGCTGGTGGATGAGGCGACGGTGTTGCCGCTGGGCGAGCTGGAGGTCCGCGTGCTGCATACGCCCGGCCACACGCCGGCCGACGTCACCTACCTGATCGGCGACGCGGC
>CAMLRH010000208.1 GCA_946482375.1 uncultured Caulobacteraceae bacterium
GCCGCTGGTCGAGCCGGCCTTCAGGTTGACGGGTTTGGGGGGGTTGCGGATGCGATGGGCGATTTCCTCGACTTCGGGCTGGGCGGGCAGGGGGCGCTTGGGCGGGGCCCAGGTCGGGCCCTTCACCGTGGTCTCGTTCCAGGCGCTGTCGGCGGGCAGGATGAGCGTCGCGCAGCCTCCGGGCGGGCCGTAGCTGGCGGCGACGGCCTCGGCGGCGAGCGGGCCGACCTCGTCGGCGCTCTCGGCCGATTTCACCCACAGTGAGTTCGGCTTCGCCCAGCCGGCGATGTCGGAGTTCAGCGGCGCGTCGTACTTGCGGTGATAGGTGGCGTGGTCGCCGACGACGTTGACCAGCGGGGTGGCGGCGCGGCGGGCGTTGTGCAGGTTGGCCCCGCCGTTGGCGTAGCCGGCGCCGAGGTGCAGCAGGGTGCACCCCGGGACCCCCGCCATGCGGCCGTAGCCGTCTGCCGACCCCGTCGCCACGCCCTCGAACAGGCACAGCACCGAACGCATGCGCGGCTCGCGGTCGAGCGCGGTGACGAACTGCATCTCGCTGGTGCCGGGGTTGGCGAAACAGGCGGTGACGCCGTTGTCGGCCAGCGTCTCGATCAGGGCGTCGGCGCCGTTCATTCTTTCCTCCGAGCAACCCCCGCGAAGGCGGGGGCCCAAGCTGAGTCCGAAGCAGCCGACAGGCCGCTTGGGTCCCCGCCTTCGCGGGGACAATCGGACCTAAACTAGAACCAGCACACCTGCATCCGGTGGATTGGCAAAAAGCCGCTTCACCTCGTCCGTCCGGCGTTCGCGGGCAAGCGCCTGGTTGATGTAGCCCTTGTCGGTAATCTCACCGGACGCGGGGTCGGGCTGGCCGTCGAGGACCAGCGCGCGGGCGACGCGGCCGCCGGAGCCCTTGGCGGCGGCGTTCAGGCGTTCGAGTCCCTGGCGGATCGCGTCGCGGGCGGCGGTCGGGCCGCCGATGCGCTCGACGTAGGGCTCGTTGAGGAACAGCAGCAGGCCGACGCCGTCCTCGCCTTCGCCGCAGACGATGGCGTCGGAGGCCGCGCCGTCGATGGCCGACAGGGCGGCGACCCGCAGGGCCCCGGCGGCGACGAAGGTGCCGCTGGAGAGCTTGAAGTTCTCGACCAGGCGGCCATCGAAGACGAGGCCGTTCTCCGGATGCTCGGGGTCTTCCAGCCGGGCCGCGTCGCCGAGGCGGTAGAAGCCCTCCTCGTCGAAGGCCTCGGCCGAGAGGTCGGGGGCGTTGTAGTAGCCGGGCGAAACCTGCGGGCCCTTGACCCGGAATTCGTACTTCTCGCCGGTGGGCACGAGCTTCACCGAGGCGCCCGGCACCGGCAGGCCGCAGAGGCCCGAGCGGGTGTTCGGCCAGTGGATGTTGCAGGCGGTGGGTCCGGTCTCGGTCGCGCCGTAGCCGGTGCCGAGACAAATCCGTTCGCCGACGGTGCGCACGGCCACGGCCTGCACCCGGTCGATGACGCTTTGGGCGAGCGAGGCGCCGCCGTACTGCATCAGGCGCAGTTTCGAGAAGAAGACCCGCGCCAGCTCCTCGTCGCGCTCCAGCTCGCCCGCGAACAGGCCCCAGCCGGCCGGGACCATGTTGCAGTAGGTGGTCGCGACCTCCTTGAGGTTCCGGATCGTCTCGCCGAAGCGCTCCGGCGTCGGCTGGCCGGCGTCGATGTAGAGCGTGCCGCCCCGGTGCAGGATCATGTGCAGGATGGCGTTGGCGCCGAGGCTATGGCTCCAGGGCGCCGAGTTCAGCGTGATCGGTGGGTCGGGGTCGTCGAAGCAGGCCTCGATCTGGGCGCCGTTGATGGCGATGGTCTCGTGGGTGCAGACGACAGCCTTGGGACGGCCGGTGGAGCCGGAGGTCAGCAGCAGCTTGGCGATGTCTTCCGGCTGGCATTCCGACGCCCGGGGCCGAGACTTCAGGAGCGGCGCGAGATCGGAGATGACCGGCAGGCCGGACAGGAACGGCGTCGCCAGCGCGCCCGCGAAAGCCTTGAGATCGTCGACGTAGACGGCCGACGGCTGCAGCACGGCGCAGGCGTGTTCCAGGCGGCTGTGGTCGTCGAACAGCCCGTACTGCGGCGACACCGGCGCGACGGGCGCGCCGAGGCTCATGGCCGCGTAGGCGATCAGCGCATGGTCGATGTGGTTGCGGGCGAGGATCAGCAGGACCTGCCCGCGCTCCAGCGGCAGCGCGCCGGCCAGCGCCTGCACCTGCTCGAAGGCCTCGCCGTAGGTAATGGTGCGCCAGCCGTCGCCGGAGCGCTCGGCCAGCCAGACGCGGTCGGGCGCGGCGGCCGCCCAATGGACCAGCGGGTCCAGCGTCGTGCGGAAGCGGGTCGAGAACGGCGTCGGGTTGAACAGCACGATGGCGCCGTCGTCCCGCCGCTCGACCTCAAGCCGGCGGGGTGCGTAGCGCGCATCGCGGAAGGGGGCGGTGAGGCCGGGGGCGCCGTCGTCCATGGCAAGCCTTATCGGCCGCGGCGCCGGGAGGTTCAACCCGCCAGGGTCTCCAGGAAACGGACCGGCTCACCCAAAGCGGGGGCGATCACCTCATCCTCGCGCATGACGACGTTGCCCCGGATGATGGTGGCGACCGGCCAGGCCTTGGCTTCGAAGCCGTCGAAGGGGGTCCAGCCGGCGCGGGTGGCCATGTCCTCGCTGCGGATGGTGCGGCGGGCGTTCAGGTCGACGATGGTCAGGTCGGCGTCGAAGCCCTCGGCCAGCCGGCCCTTGTCGGCCAGGCCGAAGACGCGGTTCACGCCGTGGCTGGTCATGTCGACGAAGCGCTCCAGCGTCATGCGCCCCTCGGCGACGTGGGTCAGCAGGATCGGCGCCAGCGTCTGCACGCCGGGCATGCCCGATGGCGAGGCGGGGTAGGGCCGCGCTTTTTCCTCGATGGTGTGGGGCGCGTGGTCGGAGCCGAAGACGTCGGCCACGCCCGTGGCGATGCCGTGCCAGAGCCCGGCCTGATGGTAGGCGTCGCGGATCGGCGGGTTCATCTGGGCGTAGCCCTTGAGCCGCTCGTAGGCCTCCGGCGCGGTCAGGGTCAGGTGCTGCGGCGTCAGCTCGACGGAGGCGACATCCTTGTGTTTGGCGAGGAACGCGATCTCCTCGGCCGTGGTCACGTGCAGCACGTGGATGCGCTTGCCGAGCCCCTTGGCCAGCCGCACCAGCCGCTCGGTCGACTGGATGGCGGACTGGGCGTCGCGGACCTCGGGGTGGCTGGTCCAGTCGCCGGTGCGGGCCAGCGGGCGGCGTTCGGCCAGCCGGTACTCGTCCTCGGAGTGGAAGGCGGCGCGGCGGTTGATGTGGCGCAGCACCTGCTCGACGCCCTCGTCGTCGGCGACCAGTAGCGTGCCGGTCGAGGCGCCCATGAACACCTTGACCCCGCAGCAGCCGGGCAGGCGCTCCAGCTCGCCGAGGTAGGCGGCGTTCTCGTGCGTGCCGCCGACGTAAAAGGCGTGGTCGCAGTCCATCCGCCCCTTGGCCCGCGCCAGCTTGTCGGCCAGCGCGTCGGCGTCGGTGGTCGTGGGCTCGGTGTTGGGCATCTCGAAGACGGCGACGACGCCGCCCAGCACGGCCGAGCGGCCACCGGTCTGCAGGTCCTCCTTCCATTCGAGGCCGGGCTCGCGGAAGTGGACCTGGCTGTCGATGACGCCGGGAAGGACGGTCAGGCCGGTGGCGTCGAACACCTCTCCAGCGGAGGCTTGGCCAAGGTCGCCGACGCTGGCGATCTTGCCGTCCTTCACGCCGACGTCGGCCATTCCCCGTCCGGCGTGGTTCACCACCTCGCCGCCGCGCACGATCAGGTCGTAGGTCTCAGGCATAGGCGGCTTGCTCCTCGGTGGCCTCCAGCAGCTCGCGCGCGGCGGCCAGGACCTGCGTCATCGGCAGGTCCATCATGTGGCTGATCGACTGGTTGAGATTGGGGTCGAGCGCCTTGAACTGCTCGAAGCTGCGCGGCCCGCGCACGACACGGGTGTTCTCGCCCCAGGGCGCGTAGAGGCGTTCGTCCGAAGGCCCGAACAGGCCGATGGTCGGCGCGCCGGCGGCGGCGGCCAGATGCATCAGGCCGGAGTCGTTGCCGATGAACAGCCGCGCATGCTTGAGGCAGGCGTAGACGGTCAGGAGGTCGATGCGGCCGGTCAGGTCGATGCAGCGGTCGCCGGCGACGGCCTTGCGCACCTCCTCGACGTAGGTGCGGTCGTCAGGCCCGCCGAACAGCGCCAGCCGCCCGCCCGCCAGCGGGCCTTGCGGACCGAGCAGCTCCATGGCCGTGCGGGCGAACCGCTCGACCGGCCAGGCCTTGCCCACCCAGTTGGCGGCCGGGCCCATGGCCAGCACCGGACCTTTGCCGGCCATCAGGGCGCGGGCTTCTTCCTCGCGCTCATCGCTGGTGAAGAGGTACGGCGCCGGCGGTTCGTCCTCGACCTTCAGCACCTGCGCGGCTTCGATGACCTTGTGGACGGGCTCGCCCGGCGCCCCGCGCTTCACCGCCCGGCGCTGGGTGGTCACGAACCGCGCCATCGCCGATCCGCGCAGGTCGAGCACCAGACCCCATTTCTGGCGGCGAACCTCGCGCCACAGCGCAAACCAGTGGCCGCCGTTCTTCTCCTTGCGCATGACGATGATGCGGTCGAGCTCGGGGACGTCGGCGAACAGTGGCGCGGCGGCGGGGCCGGCGGCGATGGTGAAGCGGGCGTTGGGGATTTCGTCGGCCAGTCGCTTGATCAGCCCCGAGGACAGCACCGCATCGCCGATCCTCGTCGCGGTGATGAACAGAATCGGGAAGGGCCTGGTCGCCATCAGCGCCCTGTATAGGCCGCCGGGCTCTAGCGCTCCAGCATGGGGCGCCCCTAGATGAAGACCATGGATCTGCACGTCGCCCTGCCCAGCCGCGCCCTGATCGCCGTTTCGGGCGACGACTGGCGATCGTTCCTACAGGGCCAGCTGACCCAGGACGTGGAGACGCTGGCGGTCGGCGAATGCCGCTTCGGCGCCCTGCTCACCCCGCAGGGCCGGCTACTCTTCGACATGTTCATCGTCGGCCGCGAGGACGGCTGCTGGCTGGATGTCGAGGCGT
>CAMLRH010000209.1 GCA_946482375.1 uncultured Caulobacteraceae bacterium
GCAAACCGGCCAAGGTCGCCATCGTCGCCGTCATGCGAAAGCTCATCGAGGCCGCAAACCTCGTCCTCAGCCGTCGCCAGCCATGGCTAAGACAGCCCGCAACCTGAACATGGTTGCTCATCCTCCCACGCCTCCGGCGCGGGCCCCTCCTTCTCCCTCATGGAGAAGGGAAGAAGCCCTTGCTATTTCAGCCTCTTCACCCTAGGTAGCCCGCCATCTCACACGCAGGCGTTCGGCAGGTGCGGGTCAATCCCCGTATTCCGCCGTTCCGGTCCCTTTAAGGGAATTGCCTGCGGAGGATCGAACCGGAAGAAGGACAAGTTTCAAAATGGCTCTGCCAGATTTCTCCATGCGTGCGCTGCTCGAAGCCGGCGCTCACTTCGGCCACCAGACCCACCGCTGGAACCCGAAGATGGAGCGCTACATCTTCGGATCGCGCTCCAACATCCACATCATCGACCTGTCGCAGTCGATCCCGCTCCTCCATCAGGCGCTGGTGAAGGTGCGTGAGGTCGCGGCCTCCGGCGGCCGGGTGCTGTTCGTCGGCACCAAGCGCCAGGCGTCCGATCCCGTCGCCACGGCGGCCAAGCGCTGCGCCCAGTATTACGTCAACCACCGCTGGCTCGGCGGCACCCTGACCAACTGGCGCACCATCTCCGGCTCTATCGCCCGCCTGCGCGAACTGGAAGCGGTGCTGGACGGCGGCGAAAGCGGCCGCACCAAGAAGGAATTGCTGACGCTGACCCGCGAGCGGGAGAAACTTGAGCTCAGCCTGGGCGGCATCAAGGACATGGGCTCGATCCCCGACCTGATGTTTGTGATCGACACCAACAAGGAAGCTATCGCCATCCAGGAAGCGCGCAAGCTGAACATTCCGGTGGTGGCCATCCTCGACACCAACTGCGATCCGGACGGCATCACCTATCCGATCCCGGGTAACGACGACGCCGCCCGCGCCATCCAGCTCTACTGCGACCTGATCGCGGACTCGGTGCTCGACGGCCTGGCCGCCGGCCAGTCGGCCGCGGGCGTCGACCTCGGCGCTTCGGAAGCCCCGCCGGTCGAACCGGCGCTGACCGAAGAGCCTGCTCCCGCCCCTAAGGCCAAGAAGGCCGCCAAGGAAGAAGCCGCGCCTGCCGAAGCGCCGGCTCCGGAAGCCGCTGCTGAGGAGCCGGCCGCGGAAGCCGCCGCCGAGCCTGAAGCCAAGCCTGCCAAGGGCAAGAAGGCCAAGGCTGAAGCCGAAGCCGAAGCTGCGCCCGAAGCGACCCCCGAGCCCGCCCCGGAGGCCGCTCAGGAGGCCACCGCCGAGGCCAACGAGGCCGTGACGGAAGAACCCGCCGCGAGCTGATCGCCGTCGCGATCACCCGCAGCGAAAACGTCTTATGCGACCGGGGCTTGGCTCCGGTCGCTCACCTGTTTCGAACCTGGAGGAATGACCATGGCCGAGATCACGGCAGCGCTGGTCAAGGAACTGCGCGAAAAGTCCGGCGTCGGCATGATGGACTGCAAGAAGGCCTTGCAGGAGAACGACGGCGACATGCAGGCGGCCATCGACTGGCTGCGCGCCAAGGGCCTGTCGAAAGCGGCCAAGAAGGCTGACCGCGCCGCCGCCGAGGGCCTGGTG
This sequence comes from uncultured Caulobacteraceae bacterium, assembly GCA_946482375.1. Next base: position 1,625 of record CAMLRH010000209.1, read on the forward strand.
GCCATCGCCGTGCGCGCCGAGGCCGGCGGCATGACCGCCGCCGCGGTCGAGCTGAACGCCGAGACCGACTTCGTCGCCCGTAACGAGCTGTTCCAGAACGCCGCCCAGACCGCCGCCCACGCGGCGCTGGACGAGCAGCCGGACGTCGACGCCATCAACGCCGCCAAGACGCCGCAAGGCGAAACCGTCGGCGACATGATCACTAACCTGATCGCCACTATCGGCGAGAACATGGTGCTGCGCCGCGCGGCCCGCTTTGCGGTGACCAAGGGCGCTATCGGCTCCTACGTCCACAACGCCGTCGCGCCGGGCCTCGGCAAGATCGGCGTGCTGGTGGCCGTCGAGGGCGACGGCGACCAGGCCAAGCTCGCCGAACTGGGCCGCAAGATCGCCATGCACGTGGCCGCCACCTCGCCGCTGTCGCTGTCGGCCGATGACCTCGACCCGGCCGCCGTCGAGCGCGAGCGCGCCGTTCTGATGGAAAAGGCCCGCGAGGAAGGCCGTCCGGACAACATGATCGAGAAGATCGTGGGCGGTCAGATCGCCAAGTTCCAGCGCGAGGTTGTTCTGCTCGAGCAGCCCTTCGTCATGAACCCGGATCAGACCGTGAAGCAGCTGGTCGCCGAAACGCCCGGCGCGACGGTCACCGGCTTCGTCCGGCTGGCTCTGGGCGAGGGCGTCGAGAAGAAGGCCGACGACTTCGCCGCCGAAGTCGCTTCGATGACCGGCGGCCAGTAAGCCCAAACCGTCATCCTCGGGCTTGTCCCGAGGACCCAGAAGCACCGCCGTTTCAGTGAGAGCTGAAGCGGCGGTTCTTTATTTTGGGACGCCCACGTTTCTGGGTCCTAGGCACAAGGCCTAGGATGACGGGGTGTGGGTGGCTATGTTGCGCGCCGCATGACTCGTAAGGACGCCGGATGAGCCGCAGGCCCCCCCGCTACAAGAAGATCCTGCTGAAGGTGTCCGGCGAGGTGCTGATGGGCGAACAGTCCTTCGGCATGGACATGAACACCATCGCCAATGTGGCGGAAGACATTAAGGAAATCGTCTCCACCGGGGTCGAGCTTTGCCTCGTCATCGGCGGCGGCAACATCTTCCGCGGGCTGGCCGGCGCCGCCAAGGGAATGGAGCGGGCCAGCGCCGACTACATGGGCATGCTGGCCACCGTCATGAACGCGCTGGCCATGCAGGACGCGCTGGAGCGCATCGGCGTCCAGACCCGCGTGCAGTCGGCGATCCCGATGGCCACCGTTTGCGAGCCCTACATCCGCCGCCGCGCCCAGCGGCATCTCGACAAGGGTCGGGTGGTGATCTTCGCCGCCGGCACGGGCAATCCGTTCTTCACGACCGACACCGCCGCTGCTCTGCGCGCGGCCGAGATGGGCTGCGACGCCCTTTTCAAGGGCACCTCGGTCGACGGCGTCTATACGGCTGACCCGAAGAGGGACAAGAGCGCCCAGCGCTACGAGCGGCTAAGCTATCTGGACGTCTTGTCCAAAGACCTGAAAGTCATGGACGCCTCGGCTATCAGCCTGATGCGCGAGAACGGCATCCCGATCGTGGTCTTCTCGATCCGCGGGCGCGGCAACCTGCTCAGCGTTCTGACCGGCGACGGCACCCACACGACCATCGCCGAAGACCCGCACTTCGTCGAACAATAGGAGAGCCCCGCATGGCCGGCGAGAAGCCAGTCCTTTCCGTCTACGCCCAGCGCATGGACAAGGCCGTCCAGGCGCTGAAGGAGGAGTTCGGGACGCTGCGCACGGGCCGCGCCTCGGCCACCATCCTCGACCAGGTGATGGTCGACGCCTACGGCTCGGCGATGCCGCTCAACCAGGTCGGCTCGATCAGCGTGCCGGAGCCGCGCTCCATCACGGTCAACGTGTGGGACCGCGGGCTCATCGTCTCGGTCGAAAAGGCGATCAGGAACGCGGGCTTAGGCCTGAATCCTGTGGTTGAGGGCCAGAACCTGCGCATCCCGATCCCGCCGCTGACCGAAGACCGCCGCCGCGAACTGGCCAAAGTCGCCGGCAAGTATGCCGAGCAGCAGCGGATCGCCGTGCGCAACGTCCGCCGCGACGCCATGGACGACCTGAAGAAGGCCGAGAAGGACCACGTCATCACCCAGGACGAGCATCGCAAGCTCGATACCGAGGTCCAGAAGCTGACCGACGAGGCCGTGAAGCGGGTCGACGAAGCCTTGAAAACCAAGGAACAAGAGATCATGCAGGTCTGATCGCCCCCACCTCGGAAGAGGGGCGAATGAGGAAGCGTACTGGATGCCCTCCCACACCGGCTTGCGGCAGCGGGCGGCAGGCTCCCCGGAGGGAGCCGCGCCGTTGCATGTGGCCATCATCATGGACGGCAACGGCCGCTGGGCGAAGCGGCGGGGGCTGCCGCGCACCTTCGGGCACCGTGAGGGCGTCAAGGCGCTGAAGCGCACCGTCGAAGGCGCGGCGGACTGCGGCGTCGGCATCCTCACCGTCTTCGGCTTCTCGACCGAGAACTGGCGCCGGCCGGCCGCCGAAGTCAGCGAGTTGATGGGTCTGCTCAAGTCCTATGTGGAAAGCGACCTTGAGCGATTGGCGCGCGAGGGCGTTCGCGTCCGGGTGCTCGGCCGCCGCACGGGGCTGAAGCCGGACATCCTCGAGATCATCGAACGGGCCGAGGCGCGGACCCGCGACAACGACCGCTTCCAGCTGCAGGTCGCCTTCAACTACGGCGGCCAGGCCGACATCGTCGACGCCGCCCGCCGCTTCGCCGAGGCGGTGGCGCGGGGCGAGGCCAAGCCCGACGACCTGACCGAGGAGCGGTTCGAGGCGTCGCTGTCGACCGCGCCCAGCCCGCCGCCGGACCTGATCGTGCGCACCAGCGGCGAACACCGCATTTCCAACTTCCTGCTCTGGGAAAGCGCCTACGCCGAGCTGGTCTTCCAGGAAGTCCTGTGGCCCGACTACGGCCCCGAACACCTCAAGGCCGCCATCGCCGAATTCCGCTCGCGGGACCGGCGCTATGGCGGAGTGGCGGCTGATGACGTCCTCGCAGCCGGTTAGGCGTTTCGACTGGAACAACCTGGGTATCCGGGCGGCCTCCGCGACCGTCCTTATTCCGGCCGCCGTCGCCGCCATCTACTTCGGCGGCTGGGTGCTGCTCCTGCTCGTCGCCGTCTCCGTGGCGCTGCTGGCGCTGGAATGGGGCGGAATGAGCGCGCCGGGCGCGCCGATCCGCATCGCCGCCGCCGTCATGACCGCCGTGCTGGCGGCGCTCTTCGTCGCCTACTACGGGCACTACCGGATCGCCTGGGTCATCGCGGCCGTCGGCGCGGTGGTCACCGCCATCGTCGGCCGCAGCCTGTCCGAGCGGCCCGGGGATACGGCCTATGGCGTGGTCTACATCGCGCCCGCGGTGCTGGCCCTGTTCTGGATCCGGGCCATGCCCAACGGCATCAGCTGGACCATCATG
>CAMLRH010000210.1 GCA_946482375.1 uncultured Caulobacteraceae bacterium
CCAGGTGACCTGCGAGGGCGCGGCGGCGACGCTCACGCCCGAGGCGTCGGCGACCAGGCGCTGGCCGGCTTCCACGCGTACGGGACGGGAGAAGAGGCCCGAGGGCTGCACGACAACCACGCCTTCCGAGACGGTGATGCAGAGCTGCTCCGAGCCGACGTCGACGTTGAAGGCCGTGCCGGCGGCGCTGACCGCGCCGAAGGGCGTCTTGACGACGAAGGGCCGGCGTTCATCGCGGACGACGCGGAAGAAGGCCTCGCCCCGGTCCAGCTTGATCTCGCGACGCTGCCCGGAAACGCGGACCTGCACGCCCGTCATGGCGCCGACCTGCACCTGCGAGCCGTCGGCGAGCGCGGCCTGCTTGTGCTCGGCGCGGGCGGTGGTGATAGCCTGGGCCTCGCCGCCGGGCGCGATCACGTTAAAGGCAGCCGCCCCGCCGATCACCGCGACCGCCAGGCTGGCGGCGATCAGCGCGGGGCGGAGGGCGCGCCGGGGTTGCCCGCGCCAGTCGGCGACCGGGGTGCGGCCGTCGTAACGGTCCTGCGCCAGCTCGGCGATGGTCGGGCGGTCGGCGGCCGAGCCGCCCAGGGTCCAGGCGTCGGTGACGCGGTCGTAGGCGGCGCGGTGCGCCGGCGAACGCGCCAGCCAGGCTTGCCACAGGGCGATCTCGTCGGCGGAGACGTCGTCGTCCAGCAGGCGGACGAACCATTCGCGGGCCTCGGCGGCCACTTTGTGGTCGGCGCGCGGGGTCATAGCGCGGCCTCCAGATGTTCCAGCGCCCGGACGAGGTAGAGCCTCACCATGCGGTCGCTGACGCCGAGGTGGGCGGCGATGCGGGCGCTGGCCCAACCCTCGCGGCGGCTGAGCAGGAAGGCCTCGCGGCAGCGCGGCGGCAGTTCGGAGAGCGCCAGTTCGACGGCGGCCAGCTGCTCGCGGGCGGCCAGAGCCCTTTCCTGCGTCGCCGGTTCGTCGTGTTCGAAGAACAGGCTGTCCTGCTGGACACGGCTCTGGACGGCGCGGCGGCGCAGGAGGTCGGTCGCCACGTTGGCGGCGATGCGGAAGAGGTAGGCGCGCAGGAACGACAGCTGGCCCGGATCGTCGAGCTGGAGCAGGCGGACGTAGGCCTCCTGCGCCGCCTCCCTCGCGTCGGCCTCGCTGTGCAGGCGCGCCCTGAGGAACCGCAGCAGGGTGTCGTTGTGCTCACGGAACAGGCTCTCGATCCGGGAATTGGCCGCGCCCCCCGGCTCGCCCTCGAAGACCTGGTCCGCATGCGCCTCGGCCATCGCAACCTTGAGCAAACGCCGCCGCCTCACGGATGTAAAGGCGGCCACGGCCAAGACGAACGAGCCGTGGGAAGCGGAAGTCAGCTCTTCGGAAAAAGCGTCACGATGGGCGCGCGGACGGCGACATCGACCCTCGGGCACAGGGATTTCAGTGGGCAACGGCCGCACAGCGCCAGCTGGGCCGCGCAGGTGTCCTGGCCCAGGCCCTTGAACAGCCAGTGGAGTTCGAACAGGTCTTCAGAGGTCCAGTCGGCCGGGATCAGCGACATCATCCGCTCGTAGGCGTCGGCGACATCGCCCTTGCGGTCGGTCAGGCCGAGCCGGCGCAGCACGCGATACACATGGGTGTCGATGACGAAGGCGCGCATCTCGAGCGTGCTGAAGTTCAGCGTCGCCGCGGCGTTCCGCGGCCCGATGCCCGGCAGCTGCTGCAGCCAGTTCACGGCGTCCTCGACCGTGTGTTCGGCGAGGAAGCTCATATCGAGGCCGTGGGGACGTGTCCGCAGGACACGAATGAGCACCGGTAGTTGCCGCGCCTTCTGGTCGGCGTGGGTGGTGGCCGCGAGTATCTTTTCGATATCCCCCGGCATCGTATCGCCGAGTAGATTCCAGTCGGGAAACGCCTCGCGAAGCTGGACGAACACGGCCCAGGAGACCGCGTCGTAGGTGCGGGCGCTGACCACCGACTTGATCATCTGCGACAGCGGATCCAGGCGCCGGAGTGGCCGCTGCGGGCCAAACAGTCCCAGCAGCTGCTCGCGCACCTGCGGCAGGATCGGCGGTTCCAGGTCGAACAGCAGCTGCATGAGATCGAGACTAGAACAAAATAAGAACATGTGCAACTTCGGAGGGCCGTGTTAGACGGCGGGCATGCCGCGCATCACCGCCCGCCACGAGAGCCTGCCGCTCACCGCGCCGTTCCGGATTTCCCGTGGGGTGAAGACCGCGGCCGAGGTTGTGGTGGTCGAGGTCGAGCAGGACGGCGTGGTCGGGCGCGGCGAAGCGGTCCCCTACGCCCGCTATGACGAGACGGTGGAAAGCGTGCTGGCGCAAATTGCGGCGGGCGGCGACCTGCCGGCGGGCGCGGCGCGGAACGCCGTCGACCTGGCGCTTTGGGACCTACGGGCGCGCTTGGAGGGCCGCTCGGTCGCGGAGATCACCGGGCGACCGCTGCCGGACGAGATGGTCACGGCGGTGACGGTGAGCCTGGATGCGCCGGACGCCATGCACGCGGCGGCGCTGAAGGTCGCCGACGCGCCGCTCATCAAGGTCAAGGTCGATGCGGGCGAGCCCGAGGCGCAGATCAGGGCGGTCGCCGACGCCGCGCCGAACGCCCGGCTGATCGTCGATCCGAACGAGGGCTGGGATTTCGACCTTCTGGACTCGCTTCAGGTCGTCTTGGCCGATTTGCACATAGACGTTCTGGAGCAGCCTATCCCCGCTTCCGACGACGCCATGTTGGAGGGCTACAAGCCCGCCGTCCCGATCATGGCCGACGAGGCGGCGCACACGGCCGACGACCTCGAGGCGCTGCGCGGCAAGTACCAGGCGGTGAACATCAAGCTCGACAAATCGGGCGGCCTGACCGAGGCGCTGGTCATGCTGGATCGCGCTCGCGAACTCGGCTTCCAGGTGATGACCGGCTGCATGGTCGCCTCCTCGCTGGCCATCGTCCCGGCGCTGCACATTGCGGGCTCAAGCGACTTCGCCGACCTCGACGGGCCGTGGTGGATCAGGGACGACCGGCCGGGCGGCGTGCGCATCGAGGGCGGACGCCTCTATCGCCCCGCGCGCGGCTTCTGGGGCGAGCCCTCATAAATCCGATTGTCCCCGCGAAGGCGGGGACCCAAGCTGCGGTCCAGCTGGCGGCGAGTCCGCTTGGGTTCCCGCCTTCGCGGGAATGATCGGAGGACGAGATGTCCGAGACCACCGCTCCCACGCACAGCCTCTCGCGCTTCAGCCGGCTCTGGTTCGGGACGGTGCTGTGGAAGCGCATCCTCATCGCGCTGGTGCTGGGCGCCATCGTCGGGCTGGCCTGGGGCGACGGCGCGGCCTCGATCAAATGGATCGGCGACCTCTTCGTGCGGCTGATCCGGATGATGGTCGTGCCGCTGGTGTTCGTCTCCATCGCCGCGGGCGTGACCGCGCTGATCGACCCCAAGCGGATAGGCTCGATCGGGGTGAAGACCATCGGCCTCTACCTCTTCACCACCGCCATCGCGGCCGCCGTCGGCCTCACGCTCGGGACCATCGTCCAGCCGGGCCTGGGCGCGAACTTCGCCGGGGCAACGCCGCACGTCATCGACGCGGGCAAGGACGTCGGCCTTCAGCTGCTGGAGATCGTGCCGCTCAACCCGTTCGAGGCGTTGGCGAAGGGCGACCTGCTGGCGGTGATCTTCTTCGCCATCTTCCTCGGGGCCGGCGTCCTGGCCTGCGGCGATCGGGCCAAGACCGTGGGAGATACGCTGCAGGTGCTCTCGGACGTGCTGCTGAAGATGGTCGGCTTCGTCATGGAGCTGGCGCCCTTCGGCGTCTTCGCCCTGATCGCGGCGGTCATGGGCACGAGTGGACCGCAGACCTTCGTGTCCGTCTTCTCGCTCGCCATGTGCGTTGTGGCCGGGTGCCTGTTCCAGAGCATCGTCGTCCATGGGCTGGTGGTGCGGCTGCTCGGCTGGCTGCCGGCCTGGCCCTTCTTCCGCGACATCGGCGACGCGGTGATGGTGGCCTTCTCGACCTCCTCGTCCTCCGCGACCCTGCCGGTGTCGATGCGGGTGGCCGAGAAGAACCTTGGCATCAGCCCCGTCATAGCCTCGACCGCTTTGCCGCTTGGCACGACGGTGAGCATGGACGGCACCGCTCTCTACGTCGCGCTGCTGGCGATGTTCGCGGCGCAGGCGTTCGGCATCCACCTGACCCTGGAGCAGTACTTCATCATCGGCCTGACCACGGTGATGGTGGCGGTCGGCACGGCGCCCGTGCCGTCGGCCTCGCTGTTCATGCTGGCGGGCGTACTGACCACCTTCGGGGTCACGGCCGAGCAGACGGCGCTGCTGGTCGGCTTCATCCTACCCTTCGACCGCATCCTGGATATGACGCGGACGGTCTCGAACAACACCTCCGACCTTGCCGTCGCCACCGTCGTGGCTCGTTGGGAGAAGGAGTTGGATATGGACGCTTATCTCGCCAAGCCGGTCGAGTAAGGCGGACCCTTCAGCTCGACAACGTTGCCTTCGGGGTCGTTGATATAGATCGACGGCCCGTCGCCCTCCGCGCCGAAGCGGCTAACGACCTCGCCGCCGTCGATGCCGTGGTCCGTCAGGAAGGCCAGGATCGCCTCGCCGTCGAACGGCTCAACGCGCAGGCAGAAGTGGTCCATGTTGCGCGCCGCCTTGCCCGGCGCCTCGCCGCCCATCCGGCCGAGCACGCCGTTCACGTCGACGAGGTCGATCATCGAGCGGCCGGCCTGCAGCTGCACCAGCCCGATCTTCTCCTGCACCTTGGCGACGCTGCAGCCCAGCACGTCGCAATAGAAGGCGCGCATGCGCTCGGGGTCGCTGACCCGGAGCACGACGTGGTCGATGTCCCTGATCTTGATGGCCATAAGCCGGAATACTCCCTTCCCCCTCGAGGGGGGAAGGGTCGGGGATGGGGGTGTGAGCAGGGAGATGACGGGAAGGCGCGGGAGGCTCCGAGCCCAACAGCGCCTTCCGCCCAATCTCAGCGGCCACACCCTCCACCCTGCCCTCCTCCCCTCGAGGGAGGAGGGTTA
>CAMLRH010000211.1 GCA_946482375.1 uncultured Caulobacteraceae bacterium
GATGCTCCCCCGCTGGGGGTGCTCCCGCGACGCGGGTGAGGGGGGATGTCAGCATGCCCCCTTCCCCGGCTTCGCCGGGACTTCCCCCAGAGGGGGAAGAACAGATCGCCCCGCTCGTCGACCGCCTCGCCAACCGCCTCGGCGAAGACCGCGTCTGGCGCGCCGAACCTCATCAAAGCCACATCCCCGAGCGCTCCGTCGTCCGCGGGCCGCCGCTGGACGGGAAGGTCAAAGGCGGCTGGGATCCCGACCGCCCCCGGCCGGTGCGGCTGTTCGAAAAGCCCGAACCCATCGACGCCGTGGCGCTGCTCCCCGACGACCCGCCGCGGCGCTTCCGCTGGCGCGGCCGTGACCATCTCGTCAGCAAGGCCGAGGGGCCGGAACGCATCGGCGCCGAATGGTGGCGCCAGGCCATCGGCGATGTCTCGCCCGACCAGGTCCGCGACTACTACCGCGTCGAGGACGAGAACGGCGCGCGGTTCTGGGTTTTCCGGGCAGGCCTCTACGGGCAAGGGCAGTCGCCGAAGTGGTGGCTCCACGGTCTGTTCGGATGACCGCCTACGCCGAACTCCAGGCAACCTCCAACTTCTCGTTCCTGCGAGGGGCGTCGCATCCGGGCGAGCTGGTGATCGCCGCCGAGGCGCTGGGGCTGTCGGCCCTCGGCGTCTGCGATCGCAACAGCCTGGCTGGGGTGGTCCGCGCCTGGACGGAGGCGAAGGAACACCGCGTGCGCGCTTTGACCGGCTGCCGTCTCGACTTCGCCGACGCAACGCCGAGCTTGCTCGTCTACCCGAAGGACCGCGAGGCCTACGGCCGCCTGACGCGCCTGCTTACCGTCGGCCAACTGCGGGCTGACAAGGGCAAGTGCGAGCTGCACTGGTCCGACTTCCTCGACCACGCGGAAGGTCAGCTCGCCCTTATCGTCCCGCCCGCCAGCCTCGACGAGACCTTTGAACGCCGGCTGGAGACGATGGCCGGCGACCTGCGCGGCGCCGTCTGGCTGGCGGCGCATCGCGCCTACGCCGCCCGCGACCTCAAACGCATTGCCCGCCTCGCCGAACTCGCCCGCCTCCACCGCGCGCCGATGGTGGCGACCGGCGACGTCCTCTACCACGGCCCCGAACGCCGTCCGCTGCAGGACGTCCTCACCTGCATCCGCGAGGGCTGCACCATCCACGAAGCCGGCCTGCGCCTCGAAGCCAACGCCGAACGCCACCTCAAATCGCCAGCCGAGATGGCACGTCTCTTCAAGCGGTGGCCGGACGCGGTCGAACGTTCGGCAGAAGTCGCCCAATGCATCCAGTTCGATCTTGGCCAACTCAAGTACGAGTATCCGGACGAGCCCGTGCCGCCCGGCTGGACAGCCATGCAGCACCTCACTCGCCTGGCCTGGGACGGCGCCAAATGGCGCTATCCGAACGGCGTGCCGGAGGATGTGAAGGCCACGCTTCGAAAAGAACTGACACTGATCAAGGAGAAGGGCTACCCCGACTACTTCCTGACCGTGCATGACATCGTGAAATGGGCTCGCAGTCGCCCCGACCCGATCCTCTGTCAGGGCCGGGGCTCGGCCGCCAACTCGGTGGTCTGCTTCTGTCTGGGGGTGACGGCGGTCGATCCGACCAAGCCCGATCAGGACCTCCTCTTTACCCGCTTCCTCTCGAAGAACCGGAAAGAACCGCCGGATATCGACGTCGATTTCGAACATGAGCGGCGAGAGGAGGTCATGCAGTATGTCTTCGACCGCTACGGCCGCCACCGGGCGGCGATCTGCGCCACTGTCATTCATTACCGTCCTCGCAGCGCCATTCGTGATGTCGGCAAGGCGCTGGGGCTGACCGAGGACGTCACGGCCGCCCTGGCAAACACGGTGTGGGGAAGTTGGGGCGGCAGCGAGGGGCTGCCCCAAGATCACATCAAGCAGGCTGGTCTCGATCCGGAGAATGAGGAGATCAGGCGGGCGGTCACGCTTGCCAAGGAACTGCTGAAATTTCCACGCCACCTCTCCCAGCACGTGGGCGGCTTTGTCCTCACCAAGCGTCGCCTGGACGAGACTGTCCCTATCGGCAACGCGGCCATGCCCGACCGCACCTTCATCGAGTGGGACAAGGACGACATCGACTCCCTGGAGATCATGAAGGTCGATGTCCTGGCGCTGGGGATGCTGACCTGCATCAAGCGCGCGTTCGATTTTCTCAACCGCCATCATGCGGAGAATTTGCCCCGGCCCATCAAGGATGTGGCCGACATCCCGCAGGAAGATTCTGCGGTCTACACGATGCTGTCGAAAGCAGACTCCGTCGGAGTCTTCCAGGTCGAGAGCCGGGCGCAGATGTCGATGTTGCCGAGGCTGAAGCCTAAACGGTTCTACGACCTTGTCATCGAGGTCGCCATCGTTCGCCCCGGACCCATCCAGGGGGACATGGTCCATCCCTACCTGAAGCGTCGCGAAGGCAAGGAGAAGGTTTCCTACCCTTCGCCGGCGCCTGAGCATGGGCCGAAGGACGAACTCGAAGCCGTGCTCAGGAAGACTTTGGGGGTGCCGCTGTTCCAGGAGCAGGCCATGCGGCTGGCCATGGAGGCGGCCAAGTTCACCGAGGACGAGGTCAACGGTCTTCGTCGCGCCATGGCCACCTTCCGCAACCTCGGCAACCTGGACGATTACGAGGGGAAATTCGTCGGGAAGCTGGTGGAGCGAGGCTATGACCGGGCCTTCGCCGAAGGCTGCTTCAAGCAAATCCGGGGCTTCGGCCACTACGGCTTCCCGGAAAGCCACGCGATCAGCTTTGCGCTGCTGGTCTATGCGTCCGCGTGGATCAAATGCCACTACCCGGATGTGTTTCTGGCGGCGATCCTGAACTCGCAGCCGATGGGGTTCTACCAGCCGGCGCAGCTGGTGCGGGATGCGCGGGAGCATGAGGTGGAGGTTCGGGCCCCGGACGTCATGCACAGCGACTGGGACTGCACGCTGGAGGACGGGTGCGGTCATCTGAAGGCCGTCAGGCTGGGGTTTCGGCAGATCAAGGGCGTCAAGGAAGCTGACGGGAAGGCTGTCATGGTCGCACGGGCCGAAGGGGCGGGGACAATTCAGGACTTCGCCCGGGTGTTGCCGCCGCGGACCATGGAGCTATTGGCCGAGGCCGACGCCTTTCGGTCCATCGGCTTGGCGCGGCGGGAGGCGTTGTGGGCGGCGAAGGGGCTGCGCGGTGAGAACAAGGCCCCGATCGAGGTCCCGATGCTGGCGCAGTTGCCGCTGTTCGAGGACGAGGCCGAGTTGCCCGGCATGAGCCTGCCCGAGCATGTGGCGGAGGATTACCGGACGGTTCGTCTGTCGCTTAAGGGCCATCCGCTCGAGTTTTTCCGGCGGGCGCTCGCCAAGCGGGGGATCGTTCCCGCCGCGCGGCTCAAGGATCTGAAGGACGGCGCCAGGGTCGCCGTCGCGGGCCTCGTCCTGATCCGCCAGCAGCCGGGGACGGCGAACGGCATCGTCTTCCTGACCATCGAGGACGAGACAGGGCCAGCCAACATTGTCATCTGGCGCGACGTTTTCAAAGCCAACCGCAAGACGGTGATGATGGCCTCGTTCCTAGCCATCCACGGCCGCATCCAGAAGGCCGACGGAGTGATCCACCTCGTCGCCGAGCGGTTCACCGACCTGACGTCCCAGCTGGCCAAGCTGAAGGAGGAGCCCGTGGCGATGCGGCCGTCACAGGAGGTGAAGGGGCGGCTGATCAAGAGCCGCGACTTCCACTAGCTCCCTCTAAACCCGCTCATCCCCGCGAAAGCGGGGACCCAGGTGTTTTATCGAAGAGCGCTCAGGCTGGCAGAAAAAGCCTGGGTCCCCGCTTTCGCGGGGATGAGCGGAAGTATGGAAGCATTCAGCCCTCCCAGCCGTCCTCGAAGGGGAAGCGTTCGGCCCAGAAGTCCGCCAGGCGTGGGTCGGCGTCCACGCGGCGAACGACCTGCGCCATCTTCGGCGCCACCTCGTAGAAGCGCTTGCGGCGCGGGGTCCAGCGGCTCACGACGGTGACGTAGAGGTCGAGCACGGTCAGCTCGTCGCCGAGGATGTAGCGGCCGGGCTCGACCTGCTCGTCCATGATCCGCCAGCAATCGGCGATGCGGGCGGCGGTGCGCGCCTTGATCACCTCTTCCGCCTCCGGGGTGGCGGCCAGGCGGGAGGGTTCGTCGCGGACCCAGAACATCGAGTAGATGGCGGCCGGGATGTAGACCATCCAGCGCAGGAACCGCGCCCGCCGGGGGTCGTCCGGCCCGGGCGCCAGCCGGCCGTGCCTGTCGGCCAGCCAGATCAGGATGGCCGCGCTCTCGGTCATCAGTTCGCCCGAGGGCAGCACCAGCGCCGGAACCTGCAGCATCGGGTTCACCGCCCTGGCGGCCGCCAGGAACGCCTCGGGGCTGTCGGCCGGCAGGTCGACGGCTTCATAAGGCTCGTCGAGCAGCGTCAGCGCGGCCTCGACCACGACCGAGCCGAAGCCCTTCGCTCCGTAAAGTGTGATCCTGTCGGCCATGGTTATCCCCATGCTGATCCACTACATATTGCGATATTCGGCTCGACGAGCCGCAATATCTGCCCCAATCTTGGGGTTCGTCGAGTCACTCTCAGGGACCGTCCCATGTCCGCCAACGTCCGTTCGCTGCCAGGCCTCCTCACGCCGTCCCACGCCTACAAGCCGTTCCGCTACCCGTGGGCCTACGACTTCTGGAAGAAGCAGCAGCAGGTCCACTGGATGCCCGAGGAAATCCCGCTGGGCGAGGACTGCAAGGACTGGGCGGCCAAGCTCAACGACAAAGAGCGTAACTTGCTCACCCAGATCTTCCGCTTCTTCACGCAGTCGGACGTCGAGGTGAACGACAACTACATGGAGCGCTACGGCCGGGTCTTCAAACCGACCGAAGTGAAGATGATGCTGGCGGCGTTCTCCAACATGGAGACCATCCACATCGCCGCCTACGCCCTGCTGCTCGAGACGATCGGCATGCCGGAGGCGGAGTTCTCGGCCTTCCTCGAGTTCGAGGCGCTGAAGG
>CAMLRH010000212.1 GCA_946482375.1 uncultured Caulobacteraceae bacterium
CGAAGAAGGCCTCCATCAGGTCCGGCCCGCCCTGCTCCGGGTTCGGCCGGTTGAGCAGCTGTTGGAGCGGATGGTCCGCCGCCCGCCGCCCCTCATGGAACACCACCAGCGGCGCGGAAGCCGCCGCCTCCGCGATCATCCGGATGCACCGATAGGCGATCGGGTTCTTCGCGAACCCCTCCCGCGCCAGGCTCTCATAGTCACGCGGCGTCCACACCGGCCGCCCGGCGGTGGTCAAGGCGACCAGCGCCTTGGCGGCGGAATCCTTTACTTCCGGCGCACGCCGTCCGCGAAAGCGGGGGATCAGGGCCATGAAATCTCCAATGATGTCTCCCTCCCCTTCATGGGGAGGGAAGATCGCGAAGCGATCGGGTGGGGAAGTGGGGGCAAACTCCCCCACCCGTCCGGCGCCGTTGCGCCGGCCACCCTCCCCACGAGGGGGGAGGGAAAGTAATTCAGAGCGCCCGCAGCCTCGGCTGCTTGCCGCGCCCCAGCATCAGTTCCGTCATCGCCCAGACGAGCGCATCGGCCCGGTCCGGGCTGTGCGCCAGATCATCGGACCCGAGCGCCATCAGTTCCTCCTCCAGCGCCGGAAAGGCGCCGCAGTGAACAACTCGCCCCTGCTCATACAAGGCCGCGACCGGCTCGGCCCGCGCCCGTTTGCCGATGGACGCCCGGACCAGCTTGATCGGGCAGTCCGGCGCGCGGGTCGCTAAGGTCGAGCGGACCATGTCGCCGCCCTGGTTGGCCTCGGCCACGATGGCGTCGGCGTCAAAGTCTTCCACCGCGCGCAGCACCACCTGCGCCCAGCCATCCGGCGAGGCGCCGCGCACAGTGCGGTCGGCGAGCACATAACCCCGCCCGTCGCGACGCCCCGCCACGACGATCCCGCAGGCGTCGCCGCCCTGGGTCGCCGGCGGATCGACCGCCACCACGATCCTGTCGAAGCGCGCCGGGGGAGCACCGCGACACCGCGCCAGGTCCTCGGCCCGCCACAGCGCCGCGTCGAGATCCTCGACGATCAGCCCGTCCATCTCCTGCGCCGCCAACCGCGTGCCGCCGTAGAGCGCCGTCAGCGTCTCGATGAACGAGGGCGCGAGGTTATGCGCGTTGGCCGACGTCGGCGCGTCGGTGCGCGCGACGCCCGGCTCGGCGATCAAATTGCGTAGCGCCCGGCCGGGCTTCGGCGTGGTGGTGACCACCAGCCGCGGGTCCTCGCCGAGCCGCAGGCCAAACCTCAACTGCGCCAGCGTCTCCGCCGGTTTCGGCCAGGCGCAAAACTCGTCGGCCCAGGCGAAGTGGAACTGCGGTCCGCGCAGGCTTTCGGGGTCCTCCGCGGAAAAGGCATACGCCTCCGCGCCGTTCTCCCAGACCAGCCGCCGCCGCACCGCCTGCCAGACCGGTTTCATCCCGTCCGGCGCGATGGTGCGAAGGCCGGACGGCCCGTCGATCATCACCTCGCGCACGTCATGGAAGGTGGGCCCGATGAGCGCGATGCGAACCGGCTCGCGCGCCATCCGCCTCACCCATTCGGCCCCGGCCCGGGTCTTGCCCGAGCCACGCCCGCCCAACAGCAGCCAGGTCCGCCACGCCCGCGACGGCGGCCGCTGGTGGCGCAGCGCCCAGCGCTCCCAGTCGCAGCAGATGTCCTCAATCTGCTGGCGCGTAAGCCGCTTCAGCCGCCTCTTTGTGTTCGAAACTGGCTCGAATGCGAGCGAGACGGCGCTCGATTTCAGCACGGAGCTCGTCCGCGCGCGCGGCGTCGGCTTCTTCGCCGCTTCGGTCATGGGTCGTCATCTTGTCCTCTTTGGCGATCAGGTCGCGTAAACTCGCGCAGCAGCGAATGCCGGAGTTCAGCATCCGCAGCCGGGATTCGAGCGCATAGTTGGTCTTGTGGTCGGTGGCCTTTTCGGCCTGCTCCAACACGTCCAGCAGGAGCACCTCGAACCGCAGGCGCATCAGCTCCGGTCCGTCCCTTTTCTCGGCCATGTCACAAAGCTAGCCGATCAGCGCGCGCCGCTGATTGGAGGGCGCGAGAAAGATGTAAGCTGTTGATTATGTGAGTATTCAGCCGATCAATTCGCCGGAAGAGGTCGCACTAATCCTCCCTTCTCCCCTCGCGGGAGAAGGATCAGTCAACGGGATCGTCGCTCTTGTCGCGCACCAGGTCCCACGCCGCGAAGTCGAGCGCGTCTTCCTCATCCGCCAGCGACGCCTCGCTGATCGTCTGGCCCCGCACCGAAACCCCGGCGCGGTGCACGCTCTCCGGGTCGCCGGTGATCAGCGGGTGCCACTGCGGCAGGTCCTTGCCCTCATGCAGCCGGCGATACGCACACGACGGCGGCATCCACTCCAGCGCCTCGATGTTGTGCGGGGTCAGCTTGATGCAGTCCGGCACCACCGCCTTGCGGTTCGGATAGTCCGTGCAGCGGCACAGCTCGGCGTCGAACAGGCGGCAGTGAACGCGGGTCGGGATGATCTCGCCCGTCTCCTCGTCCTCGAAGCGGACCAGGCAGCACAGGCCGCAGCCGTCGCAGAGGCTCTCCCACTCGGCGACCGTCATCGCCTCGAGCCGCTTGTATTCCCAGAATGGCCGCGTCGTCATGCCGCCTGCCTACACCGCATTCCGGGCGAAGATTAGCCGCTTTTGCCCGCGAGCCTCGGCGAACGATGTTCAGACCCGCGCTTCTCGCCGCCCTCCTGCTTGCGACACCCGCCGTGGCTCAGGAGACGCTGTATCCGCCGCCTCCTCCGCCCAGCCACTTCGACGGCATCGGCGCCCTCCAACAGCAGCTGGAGCAGAAGGAGGCCGAGATCTTCGCTGGCCTGTGGGTGGCCAAGAACCAGCGCGACATCGTCGTCGCCTTCACCCGCGACGCCGCCGCGACATTGGCGAAATACACGAAGGACCCGAAGTACAAGCCGCTCGACCGCCCCGGCCCCAGCGCCCTCGAACTGCAGCGAACGCAGGACCGGCTGATGAAGGCGCTGGAGCGTCTCGGCGCCCGCCCGGTCATGGCCGGCGTCAACATCATGGACGCCACCGTGGAGATCGAGGTCGTCGGCGACATGACCGCCGCCCGCGCCGCCATCGCCTCGGGCGAACTGAAGGTCCCGCCGTACGCGCGGATCACGGAGCCCAAGCCGCTCGCCTTCCCCGATCCGCCGGCCCCTCCGGCCGGCTACGTCAGCCCGGTGAAGGCCTTCCCACGCATCGCCTATCGCGACGGCGGCATCGAGCTCGCCATCCTGCGCTTTGGCGAAACCGTGCTGGAAGACGGCTGCCTGAAGATGAAGGGCGATCGCCGCAACGTCACCATCGTCTGGCCGAACGAGGCGCGCCTCGACCTCTCCCACGGCGACGTCCGCATCTTCCACCGCATGTCGGGCGTCACCATCCGTCCGGGCGAGAAGATCATCCTCGGCGGCAACAGCACCGCGCTGGAAAGCGACAAGGACGTCATCGACGCCAGCCCGGCCTGTCCCGGCCCCTATGTGCTGGTCACCAACTTCCGCCCCGCCGCGCCGTTCGAGGCCGAGATGCTGGAGCGTTCGATCAAGGAGCGCGCCGCCCGCGAGAAGATCAGCGAAGCCCAGGCGCGGCGTCTCATCGAGACCGAGAAGGCCCGCGAGGCTCGGCTACGCGCCGTCGCCGACCGCCTGAAGGCCGAACGCCCCGACCTCTTCGGCGAGGTCCAGCTCTTCGAGGGCAAGGCCAGGCTCCTGCTGGCCGGCGACCTGCCGCCGGGCTTCGTCCCCGATGACCTGGCGTCCTATGTCGAAGTCCAGCGCGTCCCCTATCCGGCCGCCGAACTCGACCGCGTGCGCGATCGCGTCCTCTACCTGATCGAGGCGCTGGGGCTGCAGGGCGCCAGCGCCGGGTCGGACATCGAATTCGGCCGCGTCACGCTCAACGTCGGCGGCAACATCCTTGCCGTCGCCGAAGCCGCCCAGGCCGGTCGTCTGGTCATCCCCGACGACGTCCAGATCATGACCGACGGCGCTGGGCCCGCCGGCCATTTCAGCGAATGGAACATGGAGGCGGCCTGGAAGGCGCTGGAATCCGCCACCGACTTCGCCGACATCCAGGCCCTCGTCGCCGCCACCGACATCCCCTTCTACGGCGAGGCGCCGCGCAAGCCGTCCGCGGCCGGCGCCAGGGAGATGGCCCGCTACCTCGTCATGCTCGGCTTCACCGCCGACGAGATCAGGGCGTTGCGCGCCCAGAGCATCGACCCGGTCATCGACTGGGAGGCCCAGAACGGCCGCGCCACGCTGGAGAACCGCGCCGTGCTGGCCGAGCAGGTGGTGGTCGGCGAAGTCACCGCCGTCGACACCCGCGCCCTCCTCAACGACGGCGCCCGCAGCACCGTCCGATTCAAGGTCGTCGAGACCTTGAAGGGCGACGCCCAACCCGGCCAGGACGTCGCCATCCGGCTGGAGAGCGGCTTCAACGCCGACGGGACCTTCGCCCAGACCAACGGCGACCCGATGCTGCTGCCGGGCCTGCCCCGCGCCCTGAAGCCCGGCGACCGCTACGTGCTGTTCCTGTCGTCCGGCCAGTACGCCAACATGGCCCGCCACGCCGGCGGCAAGCCCGTCCCCGGCATGACCATGCTCCGGCAGGAGATGACCTACATCCTCCCCGACGGCCGCCTGGCCCGGACCTATTCCGAAGCCGCTCCCGCCGCGACGCTGGATGAGCTGAAGGCCCGCGTCGCCAAGGTGCAGGCCAAGTTCGAGGCGGCGGGGGTCCGCTAACCCCTCTCCCTCGAGGGGAGAGGGGCAGGGGTGAGGGTGTAGCCGCTGGGTTCGGGGGAGGAAAGCAAGTGGGCTCAGAGCCTACCTCGCCCTCCTCGCACCACCCTGCACTCACCCCCATCCCAACCCTTCCCCCCTCGAGGGGGAAGGGCTACGAGGCGCCCATGGCCGCCCCCATTCTCAGCCTGAAAGACGTCCGCCTCGCCGATGCGGGGACCGCGCTGTTCGAGGGCGTCGACATCGCGCTCGAACCCCGTGTCCGCGCCGCGCTC
>CAMLRH010000213.1 GCA_946482375.1 uncultured Caulobacteraceae bacterium
CTCGCTCGGTGTGTACGGCGTGGTGATTGCGGGCTGGTCGTCGAACTCGAAGTACTCGGCGCAGGAGAACGCCGCCTACCACTTCGAGCGCAACGGCGCGGACTTCGGCGCCAGCGACGTCGACGACTTCGTCCGCAAGGCTCATGCCTTCGTCGGCGATCCGCCGCGCGAGGCGCTGACCCTGACCCGCGCCAACGGCGACCGCCTGATCTACGACGCCGAGAGCAACACCTTCGCCGTCGCCACCAAGGAAGGGGCGCCGCGCACCATGTTCAAGCCCGACGACGGCATGGCCTACTGGGAAAAGCAGAAGGACCGCGAAGCCAAACAGGCCAGCCGCAAGTCCGACGACGACCGGGGCTAGCTGAGCAGCGTTCCGAGCAGGAAGGCAAACCCCGCCACCGCCGCGCCGACAGCGAACCACAGCATGCGAGAGGGGCGCTCGGGGGGCGGCGTGGCGACGACGACCTGCGCGGGCGGCGGGGCGTCGGCGAGGCGGGCGAGGCCTTGCAGGGCCTTGCGGATGTCTTCGGTGAGATCGCGGACGCGGGCGGCGGGGCCGACCTCGCGGGCCACCCAGCGACGGACCACGGGATCGGCGGCGGCCCAGATGTCGCAATCGGGGTCGACGCGGCGGGCGACGCCCTCGACGGTGGCCATGGTCTTCTGCAGCAGGATGAGTTCGGGCCGCATGCTCATGTCGAACATGCCGGTGATTTCGAAGAGCTGGGCCAGCACCCGCCCCATGGACATCTCGCGCACCGTGCGGCCGAAGATCGGCTCGCCGACGGCCCGGAGCGCCTGGGCGAAGGCGTCGCGATCCTGCGCGGCGGGGACATAGCCGGCCTCGAAGTGGATCTCGGCCACGCGCTGGTAGTCGCGGGTCAGCAGGCCGTAGAGTATCTGGGCCATGTAGCGCCGCTCGGCCGGGCCGAGGCGCCCGACGATGCCGAAATCGACCGCCGTCAGCACGGCCGGGGGCGCCAGGAACAGGTTCCCCTCGTGCAGGTCGGCGTGGAAGACGCCGTGGTCGAGCGCCTGCGCCAGGAAGGCGCGGATCAGGTTCACGGCCACGGTCGGCCGGTCGATCCCCGGCTGCTCCAGCGCCGCCGGGTCGGAAAGCGGCATGCCCTGCGCCCATTCCGTCGTCAGCACCCTGCGGCCGACGCCGTCCCAGACGACGCCCGGCGCGCGCATGTAGCCGTCCTGCGCCATCACCTCGCCGAGCTCCGCCCCGCCCGCCGCCTCAAAGCGCAGGTCGAGCTCCAGCTGCAGCGCCCGGATCACCTCCTCGGCGAAGGCCCTGGGTTGCAGCCGCCGCGCCGTCGGACCGAAGTTGGACGCCAGCCGCGCGGCCAGCCGTAGCGTCTCGGCGTCCTTGGCCACGCGGCGCTCGATGCCGGGTCGCAGCACCTTCACCGCCACATGGCGGCCGTCGAGCAGGACGGCGTCGTGGGCCTGCGCCAGTGAGGCGCCGGCGACCGGCTCGCCGAATTCCTGGAACAGGCTGTCGATGGGCCGCGCCAGCCCGTCCTCGACGTAGACCCGCGCCTCCTGCGCCGGAAACGGCGGCAGCCGATCCTTCAGCCGGGCCAGATCCATGGCGAAGGTCTCGCCGAAGATGTCCGAGCGGGTCGACAGGAACTGGCCGAGCTTGATGGCGACGGGGCCCAGATGTTCCAGCGCGTGCGCCAGCCGCTCGCCGGGGCGGCCCGCCTTCGCCTCGGGCCCGGCGAACACCCGCAGCACCCGCCCCGCGGTCTGCAAGCCCGGCGGCAGGGCGTCGTCGGCCTCGCGGGGGATCAAGGCGTCGGCGCGCACGAGCCGCCAGCCCGCCGCGATGAGCCGGCCGAAGGAGGCCAATCCCGCCATGCCTAGAGTCCGGCCATCTAGATCGCCCAGCCCTGGTGCAGCGCCGCCACGCCGCCGGCGTAGTTGGTGAAGGTCACGCGGCTGAAGCCGGCCTCCTCGATCATGCGGGCAAAGGTCCGCTGGTCGGGGAAGCGGCGGATGCTCTCGACGAGGTACTGGTAGGAGGCGCGGTCCTTCACCACCAGCTCGCCGATGCGCGGGATGACGTTGAAGGAATAGGCGTCGTAGGCCTTCCGCAGCGCCTCGGTGACCGGCTTGGAGAACTCCAGGCACAGGAACCGGCCGCCGGGCTTCAGCACGCGGCGCGCCTCGCGCAGCGCCATGGCCAGGTCGGTGAAGTTGCGGATGCCGAATGCGATGGAATAGGCCTCGGCGCACTGGTCGGGCAGCGGCAGGCGGTGCCCGTCGCCGACAGCCCAGACGATCTCCGGCTCGAAGCCCTTCTGACGGCCGGCGAAGATCATCTCGGCGGTGTAATCGACGACGACGACCTTGGCGTCGGGCCCACCGCGGCGTTCCTGCGCTCGCCGGGCCATCTTCGCGTAGGCCCGGGCCATGTCGCCCGTCCCACCGGCGCAGTCGATCACCGTCTCGCCGGGCTGCAGGTTCAGCCGCGCGGCCATGGCGCCCTTCCACAGCCGGTGCACGCCCGCGCTCATCAGGTCGTTCATCAGGTCGTAGCGGCTGGCGACACGGTCGAAGACGCCCCGCACCAGCGAGGGTTTCTCGGCCGGATCGACGTCTCGGTAGCCGAAGGTGGCGGTGGGCTCGGTCATCTCGATGCGCGTCTTAGACGCAGCGGATAGAGCGCGCCAGCGCCGACGGTTCCGCTTCGACCTACGCCATGCGATGGAGAGCCATGCCCGAACTTCCCGAAGTCGAGACCGTCCGGCGGGGTCTGGAGCCCGCGCTGGCGGGGGCGAGGCTCGCCCGCGTCGAGGCGCGGCGGCCGGACCTGCGCTTTCCCTTTCCCGACGGTTTCGTCCAGCGGCTGACCGGCGCCCGGATCGAGCGGCTCGATCGGCGGGCGAAGTATCTGCTGGCCCCGCTGGATCGTGGCGACACCCTGGTCATGCACCTCGGTATGACCGGGCGTTTCGAGGTGGAGGATGGGCGAAAACGGGCATCCCCCGGCGAATTCGTCCAGGCCCTGCCGCCCGATCCCAAGCACGCCCACGTCCTCTTCGAGACTGAGGCGGGCGCCAGGATCACCTTCTACGACCCACGCCGGTTCGGCTTCATGGACCTGATCCCGACCGAGGGACTGGAACAGCACCCCTTCTTCAAGGGCATGGGTCCCGAACCGCTCGGCCCCGGTCTGACCGCGCACTACCTGGCCGCCGCCTTCAAGGGCCGGAAGCAGTCGCCGAAGACGCTCCTGCTCGACCAGCGGATCGTGGCCGGACTCGGCAACATCTACGTCTCCGAGGCCCTGCACCGGGCGGGGATTTCGCCCATGAAACCCGCCGGGAAAATCCCGAAGAAGAAGTTCGAGCCGCTGGTGCAGTCCATCCGCGCGGTGCTGGAGGAGGCGGTCGAGGCAGGCGGCTCCTCGATCAGCGACTACGCCTCGGCCGACGGCGCGCTCGGCTATTTCCAGCACCGCTTCCGCGTCTACGACCGCGAGGGCCAGCCTTGCCCGACGCCGGGTTGCAAGGGCGTGATCCTGCGCTCTGTGCAGGCAGGCCGTTCGACCTTCCATTGCCCGGTCTGCCAACGCTAGTGTCGCGCCCGTGCTGAAGCGTCTTCTCCTTTCCCTCGCCTTCTTCTTCGCCGCCTCTCCCGTCGTCGCCGAGCCGGCGGTGTGGGTGGTCCGCGACCACGACTCCACCATCGTGCTGTTCGGGTCCGTGCACCTGCTGCCGCCCGGCCTCGACTGGCGGCCGGACGCCTTGGATGCGGCCCTCAAGGAGGCCGACGACCTCTGGTTCGAGCTTCCTTTCGATGGGGAGACCTCGCTGGAAGCCGCCATGTTGGCGGCCGAGCGAGGCGTGTTGCCCGAAGGCCAGACCCTGAGCCGCAAGCTGTCCTGGCGCGGCCGGGCGAGGCTGAAGCGGGCCTCGCAGAGGCTGGGCGTGCCCATGGCGACGCTGGAGCGGATGCGGCCATGGATGGCCGAGGTGACGCTGGGGGTCGTTCAGTTGGCCAAGGGCGGAGCCAACGGCTCCGACGGCGTTGAGCGCAGCCTTTCGGCCGCCGCCCCGGCCAGCGCCGCGCGGCGGGCCTTCGAGACGCCCGCCGACCAGATTTCCTTCTTCGCCGACGCGCCCGAGAAGGACCAGATCGCCTCGCTGGAGCGCAGCCTGCGCGAGATGGAGAAGAAGCCCGGCGGCTTCGACGACCTGATCAAGGCCTGGATGACGGCTGATCTGGACGAGCTGGAGCGCATAGGCCTGACGCCCATGCGGCGCGCCACGCCCGAGCTCTATCGCCGCCTCGTCATCCAACGGAACGCCCGCTGGACCGATATCCTGCTTGAGCGGTTGAACGGGTCCGGCGAAACGGTGGTGGTGGTGGGCGCGGCCCACCTGATCGGAAAGGATGGCGTTCCGGCTATGCTGCGCAAACGCGGCGTCGCCGTCGAAGGCCCCTAAGGAGACCGCATGGCCTACGAGACCCTGATTGTGGAAGCGCCCAGCGCGGGCGTCACCCTGGTGCGGCTGAACCGCCCCGAAGCGCTGAACGCGCTGAACTCGACGCTGCTGGCGGAGCTTTCCGCCGTCCTCGACACGGCCGAGGCGGACGAGGCCGTGCGCTGCCTCGTCGTCACCGGCTCGGAGAAGGCCTTCGCCGCCGGCGCCGACATCAAGGAGATGTCAGACAAGACCTACGCCCAGATGTTCGCCCTGGACTTCTTCACCAAGGCCGCGCGGCGGATCGAGACGTTCAGGAAGCCGATCATCGCCGCGGTCGCCGGCTATGCGCTGGGCGGCGGGTGCGAGATCGCCATGCTGTGCGACTTCGTCATCGCCGCCGAGACCGCCAAGTTCGGCCAGCCGGAGATCAACCTCGGCGTCATGCCCGGCATGGGCGGCTCGCAGCGGCTGACCCGCTTCGTCGGCAAGTCGAAGGCGATGGACATGGTGCTGACGGGGCGCATGATGGATGCGGCCGAGGCCGAGCGCTGCGGGCTCGTCTCGCGCGTCGTGCCGGCCGCCGAA
>CAMLRH010000214.1 GCA_946482375.1 uncultured Caulobacteraceae bacterium
ACGGCATTCCAGGCGAAGAGGCGATGGCGGACGACGCTGGCATCATCAACAAGGTCCTGACGGAGACCTCCTTCCTGTACGGCGGCAACGCCGCCTTCGTGGAAGACCTGTACGCCCGCTGGTCCCGGAACCCGTCGTCGGTCGAGCCTTCGTGGCAGGCCTTCTTCGCCACCCTGCCCGACCAGGGCCAGGACGCCACCCCCAAGCCCAGCTGGACGCCCAGGCCGCTGCCGATGGCGCGGCCCGACTGGCTGTCGGCCATCGACGGCCTGTGGCCCGCCGTCGAGGCCAAGCTCGGCAAGGCGATCGAGGGGCGCATTCCCGCCGCCTCCGCCGACGAGGTGCGCGCCGCCACGCTGGACAGCCTGCGCGCCATCATGATGATCCGCGCCTATCGGATGCGCGGGCATCTGCGGGCGAACCTCGACCCGCTGGGCATCGCCTTCCCCCCCGGCGACGCCTCGGAGCTCGATCCCGCGACCTACGGCTTCGCCGAGTCGGACTACGACCGGCCGATCTTCCTCGACTTCGTGCTCGGGCTCGAAACCGCGACCCTGCGCGAGATCATCGAGATCATCCGGCGCACCTACTGCGGCAACGTCGGCGTGCAGTACATGCACATCACCGACCCGGCCGAGAAGGCCTGGCTCCAGCAACGTATCGAGGGCCGCGACAAGGAGATCACCTTCACCAAGGAGGGGAAGGTCGCGATCCTGAAGAAGCTGATCGAGGCCGAGGGCTTCGAGCGCTTCCTGCACAAGCGTTTCCCCGGCACCAAGCGCTTCGGGCTGGACGGCGGCGAGGCCATGGTCCCGGCGCTGGAGCAGATCATCAAGCGCGGCGGCGCGCTGGGCGTGAAGGACATCATCATCGGCATGCCCCACCGCGGGCGGCTGAACGTGCTGGCCGCCGTGATGGCCAAGCCCTACCACGTCATCTTCCACGAGTTTCAGGGCGGCTCTTCGATGCCTTCGGACATCGAGGGTTCGGGTGACGTGAAGTACCACATGGGCGCCTCGTCGGACCGCGCCTTCGACGGCAACGACGTTCACCTGTCGCTGACGGCGAACCCGTCGCACCTCGAAATCGTCAACCCGGTGGTGCTGGGCAAGGCGCGCGCCAAGCAGGCCTTCACCCTGCGCGAGACGCCGGGCGTCGGGCGCACCCACGTCCTGCCGTTGCTGCTGCACGGCGACGCCGCCTTCGCCGGCCAGGGCGTGGTGGCCGAGTGCTTCGCCATTTCGGGCCTTAAGGGCTACCGCACCGGCGGCACGCTGCACTTCATCGTCAACAACCAGATCGGCTTCACCACGACGCCGCACCACAGCCGCTCGTCGCCCTACCCGAGCGATGTGGCGCTGATGGTCGAGGCGCCGATCTTCCACGTGAACGGCGACGACCCCGAGGCCGTCACCTACGCCGCCAAGGTGGCCACCGAATTCCGGCAGCAGTTCTGCAAGGACGTGGTCATCGACATGTTCTGCTACCGCCGCTTCGGTCACAACGAAGGCGACGACCCGACGATGACCCAGCCCTTGATGTACGCGCGCATCAAGGACCACCCTTCGACCCGCGAGCTCTATTCCCGCCGCCTGATCGGCGAGGGGGTGGCCACGCAGGAAGAGGTCGACGGCTGGATCAAGGAGTTCGACGACTTCCTCGACGCCGAGTTCGAGTCGGGCAAGACCTACAAGGCCAACAAGGCCGACTGGCTGGACGGCAAGTGGGCTGGCCTGACGATCGGCGACGCGGACAAGCGCTACGCCACCGGGGTTTCCAGGCAGAAGCTGCTCGACCTCGGCCACAAGATCACGACCATTCCCGAGCGGCTGAACGCCCACAAGACGGTCCGCCGGATGGTCGACGGCCGCCGCGCCGCCATCGACGCGGGCGAAAACATCGACTGGTCGACGGCCGAGCACCTGGCCTTCGCCACCCTGCTCGACGAGGGCTATCCGGTGCGCCTGTCCGGCCAGGACAGCGTGCGCGGCACCTTCACCCAGCGCCACTCGGCGCTTATCGACCAGTCGACGGAAGAGAAGTACATCCCGCTGCAGAACCTGCGGCCGGGTCAGGCGCACTTCGAGGTGCTGGATTCGGCGCTTTCCGAAGAGGCCGTGCTGGGCTTCGAGTACGGCTTCTCGCTCGCCGACCCCAACACGCTCACCTGCTGGGAAGCCCAGTTCGGCGACTTCGTGAACGGCGCGCAGGTGGTCATCGACCAGTTCATCGCGTCTGGCGAACGCAAGTGGCTGCGGATGAGCGGCCTCGTACTGCTGCTGCCGCACGGCTACGAGGGCCAGGGGCCCGAGCACTCGTCGGCCCGCCTCGAGCGCTTCCTGCAGCTCTGCGCCGAGGACAATCTGCAGGTCGTCAACTGCACGACGCCGGCCAACTACTTCCACGCCCTGCGCCGCCAGGTGCACCGCGAGTTCCGCAAGCCGCTGGTGGTGATGACGCCCAAGTCGCTGCTGCGTCACAAGCGGGCGGTGTCGAACCTGTCCGACATGGCGTCCAACTCGTCGTTCCACCGCGTGATGATCGACGGCGCGGAAGCCGGCTGCGACGTCGGCGGCGTGACGCTCAAGCCCGACGACAAGATCAAGCGGGTCATCCTCTGCTCCGGCAAGGTCTACTTCGACCTCGTCGATGCACGGGCCAAGGCCGGCCGTGACGACGTCTACCTGCTGCGCCTGGAGCAGTTCTATCCGTGGCCCATGAAGTCGCTGTCGAAGGAACTGAAGCGCTTCGTGGGCGCCGAACTCGTCTGGTGCCAGGAAGAACCCAAGAACATGGGCGGCTGGCAGTTCGTCGATCCGTGGCTGGAACTGACGCTGGCGCGTTTGAAGATCAGCGCCAAGCGCGCCCGCTACGTCGGCCGCCCGGCCTCGGCGTCCACCGCCGCCGGCCTGATGAGCCGACACACGAGAGAACTGGAAGCCTTCCTCGCCGAAGCCTTCGCCTGAACGAAAGACCGGTAGACCCCCATGGCCGACATCATGACCCCCGCCCTCGGCGAATCCGTTACCGAAGCCACGGTGGCGCGCTGGACCAAAAAGCCGGGCGAGGCCGTGAAAAAGGACGAGATCCTCGTCGAGCTGGAGACCGACAAGGTTTCGCTTGAGGTCGCCTCGCCCTCCGACGGCGTGCTGTCCGAGATCGCCGCGGGCGACGGCGAGACGGTGACGCCCGGCGCCCTGCTCGGCCGAGTCAGCGAAGGCGCCGCCGCCTCGGCGCCCGCACCCTCGCCCTCAACGCAACCCGAGCCCCAGCCCGGCACCGCGACCTCCGTCGCGCCCGCCGGCGAAGCCCAGGCCGAAGCCACGCCCGGCAAGGCGCCGCCGAAGTCCGGCCCGGTGCCGGACATGAGCGCCAACGACGACGCCAGGCCGCTGAGCCCCTCCGTCCAGCGGATCGTCACCGAGACAGGCCTCGACCCGAAGTCGGTCGAAGGCACGGGCAAGGACGGCCGCATCACCAAGGGCGACGCCCTGGCCGCACTCGAGCAACGCGCCGCCGCGCCCGCTCCGGCCCCCGCGCCGACCGCGCCGCGTCCGGTTCACGAGCGCGAGGAACGGGTGCGGATGACCCGCCTGCGCCAGACCATCGCCCGGCGTCTGAAGGAGGCGCAGAACACCGCCGCCATGCTGACGACCTTCAACGAGGTCGACATGAGCGCGGTCATGGACCTGCGCGGGCAGTACAAGGACGTCTTCGAGAAGCGCCACGGCGTGAAGCTCGGCTTCATGAGCTTCTTCGTGAAGGCGGTGATCCATGCCCTGAAGGAGATTCCCGAGGTCAACGCGGAGATCGACGGGCAGGATTTCGTCTTCAAGAACCACTACGACATCGGCGTCGCCGTCGGCACCGAGAAGGGCCTCGTGGTCCCGGTCGTCCGCGACGCCGACGCCATGAACCTGGCCGAGATCGAGAAGGCCATCGGCGCGCTCGGCAAGAAGGCCCGCGACGGCGACCTGGCGCTGGAAGACCTGCAGGGCGGCACGTTCACCATCTCCAACGGCGGCGTCTACGGCTCGCTGATGTCGACGCCGATCCTCAACGCGCCGCAGTCCGGCATCCTCGGCATGCACAAGATCCAGGAGCGGCCGATGGTCGTGAACGGTCAGGTCGTGGTGCGGCCGATGATGTACCTGGCGCTCAGCTACGACCACCGCGTGGTCGACGGCCAGGGCGCGGTGACCTTCCTGGTAAAGGTAAAGGAAGCGATCGAGGACCCGCAGCGACTGCTGCTGGATATCTAGTAGATCTCGCCGAGCGGCGGCGGAGGCGTCGGCTGCTCGATAAGGTCGCCGACGGGGTCGGCAGGCGGCGCTTCTTCCTTGGGCACGGGCGTGACCGGCGCGGTGGGGGCCGGCGTCGGCGCGGCCGGGGCTTCGGTCGTCTCTTCTTCCTCTTCGACCTCGTTGGTCGCCGCTTCGTTGGTCGCGGCGTTGGTTGCGACGAGCAGGTTCTCGGCCACCGGCGAGGCTTCGACCACGACGCCCGACGGCGTGCTGACCGGCGCGGCGGACTCGTAGTCGGGGTCGACGTTGCCCGGCAGGGCGCCGCGCAGGCCCATGAACAACCCGAGCAGGGCGCATCCGGCCAGGAAGGCCATGACCCCGCGGACGACTTTCGTGCGATCGCTCAGCATGCGCCGAACCTAGCGAAGCCCGCGCGCAAGCGGAACTTGAAAACAGCGCGCGTGAATAATGGACGGTTGCGTCCATTTATCCCTTGCGCCGGCGTTATGACGGACGTATCGCCCAGCGCTGGTCCGCTTACTGTGCCGGGGTTCTCCGTTCATGCCGTCGATTCCGCGAAATCGTATCGTCCCGCTCGCCGTTGCGGCCGTGGTCGCGCTGGGGGTGATGGTCGGCGGCTTCGTCTGGTGGACGAACAAGCAGCACTACGAGATCACCGACAACGCCTTCGTCCAGGCCGACACCGTGCTGGTGAGCCCGCAGGTAGGCGGCTACGTCGCCGAGGTGCTGGTGTCCGACAACCAGCGTGTCGAGGCCGG
>CAMLRH010000215.1 GCA_946482375.1 uncultured Caulobacteraceae bacterium
GAGCAGCCGAGTATGCAGGCGGCCGTCACCGGACGAAGCAGCTCTTTCCCGCGGCTTTCAGCCGGTCGCAGAAGGCGGCCGCCGCGTCGCGGCTGGCGAAGCCCGTCACCGTGGTGCGGTAGAGGGTCGAGCCGCCGCTCTGCACCGGCGTCACCGACTTGCCGAGGCCGGAACCACCCGCGATCGACAGCGCGTCGCGGTAGCCCTTGTCGGCCAGCGCGGATGACGAGAAGGCGCCGATCTGCACCGCGCTGCCGCCGGTCGCGGGCTTCGGCGGGGTGGCGGGCAGGCTGGCGGCGGGCTTGGGTTCGGTCTTCGGCGCCGGCGCTGCCGGTTGCGGGTCGAGCATGACGACCTGGCGGTTCTCGGTCGGGACGCCACCCTTGGTGACCTTCAGCGGCGGGATCTCGGCCGTCTCCACCGGCGTGGTCGGACGCGGCTGTGGTTGTTCGGGCGGCGGGGCGAAGGTCGGTGTCTGGTCGGCCAGCTCGTCGGCCTTGTAGATCTCGAGGCCCGCGGCCGGGTCGGCCGGGCGCTGTTCGGCGGGCGCGGGGGCCATGATCTCGCCGACGGGCGTGCCCACCGGCTGCGGGGCGTCGCCCGCGCCGCGCACGCCACTGCGGTAGAAGAAGAACACGGCCCCGATCATCGCCGCCAGCACCAGCACGCTGAGAATCAGCGTCACCGGGATCGGCCGCCGGTAGGTCAGCGTCGGGCGACGCGCGTCGAAAGCCAGCGGGGCGTCGGTGGGGGGCGTATAGGCGCCGCGATCGGGATCGGTCATCGGCCGAGACTCCAGGAACACTTTGGCGAGCGCGAGGCGAATCGCGACGCGGTTCCTGGGAGTGTAGGCCCTCTCAGAGGGTCAGTTCGACCCCGAACAGCCGCTTGTGCTCGCCGATGGCGTAGCGGTCGGTCATGCCCGCGATGTAGTCGCGCACGATCCTTGCCCGCCCGGCCTGATCGAGCTCGCCCGCGTCGCGGCCCCATTCGTCGGGCATGGCGGCGGGCTCGGCCATGAAGCGGTCGAACAGCTCGGCCAGCACCTGCCGGACCACCTCGCGGGTGCGGTTCACGTGCGGGTGGCGGTACATGCGGTCCATCAGGAACTTGCGCAGCACGCCGAGGTCCTCGGCCATGTCGGGCGAGAAGCCGACCAAGGCGCGGCCGAGCGAGCGGACCTCCTCCGGCGATTCCAGTTCCGCCTCGCGGGCGATGAAGCGGGTCGTCGCCATGACGTCCTCGACCATCGCCCCGATCATGCGGCGGACAGCCTCCAGCCGGACCATGCGCTCGTCTAGGTCGGAGCGTTCGGTGCGGACGCCGTGCACGATGGGCCCGATCAGCGGCACGTCCTTGAGGTCATCGAGCGAGAACAGCCCGGCCTGGATGCCGTCATCGACGTCGTGGTTGTTGTAGGCGATGTCGTCGGCGAGCGCGGCGACCTGCGCCTCCGCCGAGGCCCAGCTGTCGAGGCGCAGCGGGTATTGCGCGTCGTAGGCCGCCACCGCCGCCCACGACGGCCGCTCCAGCTTCGCCGTCACCGGACCGTTGTGCTTGATGATCCCTTCCAGCGTCTCCCAGGTCAGGTTGAGGCCGGGAAAGTCGGGATAGCGCTGCTCCAGCTCCACGGCGACGCGGAAGGTCTGGACGTTGTGGTCGAAGCCGCCGAACGCCTCCATGGACCGTTCCAACTCGTCCTCGCCGGCGTGGCCGAAAGGCGGGTGGCCGAGGTCGTGGGCCAGCGCCACGGTCTCGGCGAGGTCGGCGTCGAGGCCCATGGCGGTCGCGATCGAGCGGGCGATCTGGGCCACCTCCAGCGAGTGCGTCAGCCGCGTGCGGTAGTGGTCGCCCTCGTGCGCCACGAAGACCTGGGTCTTCTCCTTCAGGCGGCGAAAGGCGGTGGAATGGATGATGCGGTCGCGGTCGCGGGCGAAGGCGGTGCGGGTGCGGCTCTCGGCCTCGAGATAGCGGCGGCCCCGCGAATTGGCCGGGTTCTCGGCCCAGGGCGCGCGCGGCGGCGGCTCGAACGACATCCCTCTTCCCCCTTCCCCGAACGCGCGGGCGCTCTCATATAGGGCAACGAGACGCCATGACTGAACCCGCAATCACATTGTCCGAGAGCGCCGCCGGGCGCATCCGCCAGATCGCCGAACGCGAGGGCCGGCCAGTCATGTTGCGCGTGGCGGTCGAGGGCGGCGGCTGTTCGGGCTTCTCCTATCAGCTCGATCTGGTCGAGGCGGCCGAACCGGGCGACCTGAAGATCGAGCGCGACGGCGCCGCCGCCGTGATCGACGAAGTCTCCATGGTGCTGCTGAAGGGCTCGGAGATCGACTTCGTCGACGAACTGGCCGGCGCCGAGTTCAAGGTCAAGAACCCCAACGCCAAGTCCAGCTGTGGCTGCGGCGTCAGCTTCTCGATCTGATGCGGATCGCCACCTGGAACGTCAATTCGATCAACGCCCGGCTGGAGCGGGTGCTCGAATGGTTCGAGGCGGCCATGCCCGACGTCGCCTGCCTTCAGGAGCTGAAGTGCGTCGACGAGAAGTTCCCGACCGACGCCTTCGAGCGGCTCGGCTACAACGTCGCCACCCACGGGCAGAAGACCTACAACGGCGTCGCCATGCTCTCGAAGACGCCGCTTGAGGATATCAAGCGCGGCCTGCCGGGCGACGACGGCGACGACCACGCCCGTTACATGGAGGCGATCGTTTCCGGGCCGACGCCGGTCCGCGTGGCGTCCATATACCTGCCCAACGGCAATCCGATCGGGACCGAGAAGTTCGCCTACAAGCTGGCCTGGATGGACCGGCTGATCGCGCACGCCCGCGAGCTGCTGACCCACGAGGAGCCGCTGGCGCTCTGCGGCGACTACAACGTCATCCCCGAGCCGCAGGATTGCGACAACCCGCCGAGCTGGGTGAACGACGCGCTGTTCACGCCGGAAGCTCGCGCCTCGTTCCGCGCGCTGAAGAACCTTGGCTTCACCGACGCCTATATGGAGGTGGACGGGCGGCCTGGCGGCTACACCTTCTGGGATTATCAGGCGGGCGCCTGGCAGCGGAACCACGGCATCCGCATCGACCATGTCCTGCTCTCGCCCCAGGCCGCCGACCACCTGCACGCCGTCGAGATCCACCGCGAGACGCGGGCGAAGGAAAAGCCCTCCGACCACGTGCCCTTCGTGGTCGAGCTGGACCTCTAGATCCTTCTCCCCTTGCGGGAGAAGGTGGCGTTTGAGCCGCCCCCAATTTGCCGAGAGTTCTGAGAGACCCCTCCTCCGACCTGCTTCGCGGGCCACCTTCTCCCGCAAGGGGAGAAGGAAAAATTGACACTGTAAATCTATCTGCCATCCTCCCCTCAAATCGGGGAGAGCCGACATGAACGGGCTGATCGCCGCCGCCGCCTTTTTCGTCCTGTTGCATCTGCTGGTTTCGGGGACACGCCTGCGCGCCGCCCTCGTCGGGACCATCGGCGAAGGGACCTACATGGCCCTGTTCTCGCTGGTCTCGCTCGGCGGCATCATCTGGCTCAGCATGGCCTACGGCGACGCGCGCGGCGCCGGCGGGACCTATTGGGATACCGGCGCGATCGGGCGTCACACCGCCCTCATCATCCAGCTGCTGGCCTTCCTGCTGGTCGTACCGGGACTGCTGACGCCGAACCCGACGAGCGTGAAACAGGAGGGCGCCCTAGAGCGGCCGGACGTCGTCAAAGGCATGCTGCGCGTCACCCGCCACCCGTTCCTGTGGGGCGTGGCCGTCTGGGCCATCGGACACCTGCTGGTGAACGGCGATACGCCCTCGATCCTGCTGTTCGGCTCGATGCTGGCGCTGGCGATCTTCGGGACCTTCAGCATCGACGCCAAGCGCCGCCGCGCGCTCGGGCCGATCTATCAAGCGTTCGAGGCGCAGACTTCCAACGTCCCGTTCGGCGCCATCGCGTCGGGCAGGCAGAAGCTGTCGCTGGGCGAGATCGGCTGGTGGCGGCTCCTGCTGGCGGTCGCCATCTGGGCGGCCGTGCTGTTCGGCCACCGCTATGCCTTCGGCGTCGACCCGCTAGCCTAGGCTTCGGAGCCTTCGCCCTCGTTGCCGTCGGAGTTTTCGTTGTCGCCCACGCGCTCGCGATAGGCGCCGACCTGGCCGCGCAGGCGGCTCAGCGACTGCTTCATGTCAGCCACGGCCTTGTCGCCTTCCGCTTCTTCATCATTCCAGGAGCGCGGTTCCTGGTCTCTCTCTTCGGACATGCTTGATAAACCAACAAAGGTTAGTCCGGTTCCCGACACAGGATCGAAAACCCTAGCTTAAGCAAGCGTTTAGATGTCGGCGTAAACGTGACGCTCGCCGGAGTAGCCCGGATGAGTCACGGCGCCCAGATGGGCTGGACCGACCTGGTGCGCGAACTTCCACAGCGCACCCGAGCCGTAGTCCGTCACACGCGGCTTCCAGTCCCGGGCGCGGTGCTCCAACTCGATCGGATCGACTTCCAGCTCAATCGTGCCGGCCACGGCGTCGATGGAGATGATGTCGCCGTCCTTGATGAGCGCGATGGGCCCGCCGTCCTGCGCCTCGGGCCCGACGTGGCCGATGCACAGGCCCCGCGTGGCGCCCGAGAAGCGGCCGTCGGTGATCAGCGCCAGCTTGTCCGAGCGGCCCTGGCCGTAGATGGCCGCCGTCGTCGACAGCATCTCGCGCATGCCCGGCCCGCCCTTGGGGCCTTCGTAGCGGATGACCAGTACGTCGTTGTCCTGATAGTCGCCCTTCTGCACGGCCTCAAAGCAGGCTTCCTCGCCATCGAACACACG
>CAMLRH010000216.1 GCA_946482375.1 uncultured Caulobacteraceae bacterium
TTTAGAGGTTGTCGCGCAGCCAGGACGCGGCGCGGGCGATGGCGCCGGCGCGGGGATCGAGCGGCTCGCGCTTGACGCGGGCGCCGGCCAGGACCTTCGAAGACACCGCCTCGCGGGGACCGAAGGCGGCCCGGTGCAGGATGCCAGCGGCGGCGCAGAAGGCCGGCCCGGAGGCGGAGTCGGCCAGGTGCGGGACCCGGCGCGGACGGGCGAGCCGGACGTTGCGGTCGAAGACGCGGACGGCGACTTCGCGCACGCCCTGAAGCTGCGACGCGCCGCCGGTGAGCACGATGGAGGCGCCGGGGTCGATCGGGGCGCCGGACGCACGCAGGCGCTCGCGGAGAAGTTCGAACGTCTCCTCGACGCGGGGCGCGATGATGCCCTTGAGCAGGGAGCGAGGGGCGCTGATCGGGCCGGCGCCGGGGTCGTCGCCGCGCGGCGGGGCCTCGATCATCTCGCGGTCCTCGTTGGCCGAGGCGATGGCCGAGCCGTGCAGGGTCTTGATGCGCTCGGCGCCGGCGATGGAGGTCGACAGGCCCCGCGCGATGTCGGCGGTGACGTGGTGGCCGCCGACCGGCAGCGAATCCACATGCACCAGCGAACCGCCGGCGAAGATGGCCGCCGAGGTCGAGCCGCCGCCCATGTCGATGCAGACGGCGCCGAGGTCCATCTCGTCCTCCTCCAGCGCGGCGAGCGCGGAGGCGAACGGCGCGGCGACGACGCCTTCGAACTGGAGGTGAGCGCGCTCGACGCAGTGGCCCAGCGTCTGGAACGCCGCCTCGCTGATGGAGACGACGAGAAGTTCAAGGCCAAGCGCCTTGCCGAACATGGAGCGCGGATCGCGCACGCCGCCCTGCCCATCGACGTGCCAGCCGACCGGCAGCAGGTGGATCGGCTTGCGGCCCGGCAGCTTGACCTGATTGAGCGCGGCGCTGATGGCGCGCGAGCAGTCGTTGTCGGTGATCGGGCGGGCGCCTAGCGAGACCTGCGACTTGACGCGATGGCTGGCGAGCTGGCCGCCCGACGCGGCGACGGTGACGCCCTGGACGGAGACGTTGGCGACGGTTTCGGCGCGCTCGACGGCCTGGGCGATGGCCTGGGCGGCCTCGTCCATGTTGACGATCGAGGCGCCCTTGATGCCGCGCGACTGGACATAGCCGACGCCGGCGGTCGTCAGCGTGCGTTCCTCGCGGTTCACGCCCTCGGGCTTCATGACGAAGCAGGCGACCTTCGAGGCGCCCAGGTCCACGGCGGCGATGACCGGCGCACGGCCGGCCAGGGCCTTCAGGCCATCACGCGCTTCACGGCGATCTTCGATACGCGACATCCAAATAGCCCCCGTAAGCGCGGCGCCTAAGCGCCCTCCGCCACGATTTCCCCAACAGCCTCCGGCGCGCCCGCCTTCGGCCGCACCGCAATCATTTCCGGATCGCGCAGGTCGATCCGGGCGAAACCCAGCTCCAGGATCTTCTGGCGCCGGTCGAGTTCATCGAGCTGCATCAGCGCCTGCTCCTCGCCGATGGCGGGCAGCTGGATGATGGAGCCGTCCTTGAGCCGCAGGTCCCAGCGGCGGCCGTCGACCCGGACCAGCGCTTCGATCCGCTGGCGAAGGCGCGGTCGCTGCATCACCGGCGGCATGATGGTGGCCAGCGCGGCGTTGGCGCCGTGGCCGACGACCAGCGGCAGTTCGGGGAACCTGGCCGGGTCGGCCTCGCGGATTATGCGGCCCTTGCGGTCGATGACGACGGTCTGGCCGTTGACCTGCCAGACAGCCTGAGCGTCGCGTTCGGTAACGGCGATGACGACGGTGTCGGGCAAGAGGCGGATGACGCGCGCCTCCTTTACCCAGCCGACCTGCTCGACCTGCTGGCGGATGCGGTCGAGGTCGACGCCGAGGATGGGTTGTCCGGCCTGCAGGTTGGCGGCGGCCAGCACGTCCGGCCGGGCCATCGCCGAAGCGCCCTGGATGTGCACGGCCTCGACCTTGAAGCCGGCGGCGGCGGTCTGGTTGAAGAGGCCGGCCGTGGTGTTCTGGACCAGCGCCTCGCCGCGTCCGCCAGTGCCGAGCACGATGGCGGCGGCAATCACGACGACGCCTACGACCGCGGTCAGCGCCAGGGTCGGAGAGATACCGACGCCGCGCGCAGCCTGCAGCTTCGCGGCCGGGCGCGCGGCCACGGAGCCACGCCCGCGAGCGGCCGGGGCCGCAATTCTGGTCCGAGGTTTGGCGTCAGCCCGCCGCGCCCCCCGCACCGCCGCGGGCATATGCATCCTCCGTGATCCACAGCACCAGGTCGTCAAACGAAACACCGGTATGGGCCGCTTGCTCGGGGACGAGCGAAGTCGGCGTCATGCCGGGCTGCGTGTTCACCTCCAGAAGGACCAGAATGTCGTTAATGTCGTCATAACGAAGGTCCGATCTGGTCACCCCTTGGCAACCAAGGGCGGCATGGGCTGCTTCGGCCATTCTGAGAGCGCGGTCGAACGCCGCGGGCGGCATTTTCGCGGGCACGACGTGCTCCGATCCGCCCTCGGCGTACTTGGCGTCGTAGTCGTAGAAGCCGGTGCGCGGGACGATCTCGGTGACGGTGAGCGCGCGGCCGTCCATGACGGCCACGGCCAGTTCCTTGCCGGCGATGTAGGGCTCGATCATCACCTCCTCGCCCCAGTCCCAGGTCGGGCTGGCCAGTTCCTGCGGCGGGGCGTTGGCGCCCTCGAAGACGAGGAAGACGCCGACGGATGAGCCCTGGGCGTTCGGCTTGACCACATAGGGCGGCGCCATGACGTGATCGCGGGCGGCCTGAAGGCGGTTGTAGAGCCCGCCGCCCGGAACGATGACCCCGGCCGCCGCCAGCACGGCCTTGGACTTGGCCTTGTCCATGGCCAGCGCCGACGCGAGCACGCCGCAGTGGGTGTAGGGCAGGCCCAGCGTTTCCAAGACGCCCTGGACGCAGCCGTCCTCGCCCCACTCGCCATGAAGGGCGTTGAAGCAGACGTCGGGCTTCAGCTTCGTCAGCACCTGCGCGACGTCACGGCCTGCATCGACGCGGGAGACCCTGGCGCCCAGCCGCTCCAGCGCTTCGGCGCAGGCGGCGCCGGAGACCAGGCTCACCTCGCGCTCGGGCGACAGGCCGCCCATCAGGACGGCGACGTGCTTGCCGGCCAAAGAAGAAGTCATGGCATTCCTCCGCCCTCCCCCTCGAGGGGGGAGGGTTGGGTGGGGGTGTGGCCGCTGAGAAGGGGCGAAAGGCGCTGTTTGGCGCAGAGCCCACTAGCGGGTTCACGGCAGCGCCCCGCGCTCACCCCCATCCCCGGCCCTTTCCCCCTCGCGGGGGAAGGGAGGTGTGTGTGGCGGCTCATGGCGCGGCGTCTCTCATCTGGCGGAAATCAATGTCGGAGTCGGCGATCAGATAGACCAGCGTGGCCCACGCCGCGACGTTCTGGTTGAGGTCGGCGGGGTCGACCTTGTCCAGGGTGTCGTCGGCCGAGTGGTGCAGGTCGAAGTAGCGGCTGTAGTCCTGGTGCAGGTGGAAGACCGGCACGCCGCCTTCCTCCTGAAGCTCGCCGAGGTCGGGGCCGCTGTTGGTGGCGGGCGCGGAGTCGACCGGGATGGCCAGGGGGGCCAGTGTCGCGGCGGCCGTCTGCATCGCCGGATGGTCCCGCGAACCGGCGGGCAGCC
This sequence comes from uncultured Caulobacteraceae bacterium, assembly GCA_946482375.1. The sequence goes on from CAMLRH010000216.1 coordinate 3,680, forward strand.
GCAGCCGCCAGATCGGGAAGGCGCCGCCGTCGCTTTCGGAGGCGACGACGATGGGGTCGTCCTTGTGGGCGGCGGCGTAGGCCTTGCCGGAGCCCGCCATCTCCTCCGAACCGAACATGACGAGGCGGATGGTGCGGCGGGGATAGCGCGGCAAGGTCCCGATCAGGCGTGCGGCGGCCGTGGTGATGGCGACGCCCGCGGCGTCATCATGGGCGCTCTGGCCCTCCCAGCTGTCGAGGTGGGCGCCGATCAGCACCACTTCGTCGGGCCTTTCCGAGCCGGGGATATCGCCGGAGATGTTCCAGGCGACGGCGGCCTGGTCCCAATGGGATTGCAGGTCGAGACGGACGCGCACCGGTCCCTTCTTCGCCAGCCGCTCGATCAGGTCGGCATCGGCGACGCTGAGCGCGGCGGCGGGGATGGTGGGCGGCTCGGCGCCGTGGACGACGGCGGCGCCGGCGTGCGGCAGGTTGGTGTCCGAGGTCGACAGCGAGCGGACGAGGTAGGCGACGGCGCCGCGTTTGGCGGCCTCCACCGGACCCCGGCGACGGGTGGCGCCGGCCGCGCCGTAGCCGCTGCCGTCCTGGGTGCGGGCCATCGGCTGGTTGACCAGCGCGATCCTGCCGGCGAGTGCGCCCTCCGGCTGGGCGAGGAGGTCGGCGTAGGTCTTGAAGACCACGACCTCGGCCTCGAGGCCGCCCTTCGGCGTCGATGGCGCGCGGCCGAGGCCGGAGACCGCGAGCTTTTGGGCATAGGGCGCGGTCATGGCGGCGGACTCTGGGCCGCGGATCCAGGCCGGATTGGCGAATTCTTCGGCCTTCACGTTCTGGAAGCCGAGCCCTTCGAGGGTGGCTGTCGCCCAGTCGCGGGCGCGGACCATCTCCTCGGTGCCGACGCGGCGCTGGCCGACGTCGGTGGTGAGCGATTCCAGCAGCCGCCAGGCGGTGGGATCGGTCAGCGCCTTGTCGCGAAGGGCTGCAGCGGTCGCGGGGTCGTAGGCGTGGGCGGTGGTGGAGAGGGCGAGGGCTGCAAGCACACCTCCAGCAATCCTCCCCCACCCCCGCGCAAACCCCCCCAAAGAAGGGCCCCCGGGTTTAGAACCATGTGGTTGTGTGGCCA
>CAMLRH010000217.1 GCA_946482375.1 uncultured Caulobacteraceae bacterium
ACGTCGTAGATGTAGCAGCGGATGCGGTCGCCGATGTTGAAGTTCTCGCGCGGGATCGACTGGTCGCGGCGCATGATGCCCTCGCCCCGGCCGAGGTCGACGATGACGTTGCCGTACTCGACCCGCTTGACCACGCCGTTGACGATCTCGCCGACGCGATCCTTGAACTCCTCGTGCTGGCGCTCGCGCTCGGCTTCGCGGACCTTACCGGTGACGACCTGGCGGGCCATCTGGGTCTGGACGCGGCCGAATTCGAAGGGCGGCAGGATTTCTTCGTAGGTCGTCCCGACAACGGCGTTCTTGTCGTCGCGCTTGGCGTCGGACAGGCGCTTGTAGGCGTTGTCGTTGAAGGGTTCGGGCAGGGTCTCCTCGCCGTTCTCGTCGATGCCGGGTTCGGACCCGAAATCGTCCTCGACGACAGTGACGACGCGCTTGATCTCGGTCTCGCCGGTCTTCGGGTCGATGTGGACGCGGATGTCGTGATCGGCGCCGTAGCGGGCGCGGGCGGCCTTCTGGATGGCCTCCTCGATCGCCTCGATGACGATCTCCTTCTCGATCGACTTCTCGCGCGCGACCGCGTCCGCGATCTGCAGCAGTTCCAGCCGGTTGGCGGCGATGCCGGTGGCCATGGGTCTAGTCCTCGTTCTCGGGGGCTTGTTGTTCGGATGCGATGCGGGCGGCGCGCTCGTCGGCGCCGCGTTTCATGAGTTGATCGTTCAGTACGAGCTTGGCCTCGACGATCCAGGCGAAGGGGACCATGGCGGTCTCTTGCTCGCCTTCCAGGTCGATGCCGACACTGTCGCCGTCGACGCCGGCGAGCACGCCCTTGAAGCGCTTGCGGTTCTCGGCGAGCCGGTCGAGCTCGATGCGGGCCTCCAGGCCCTCGTAGGTCTCGAAATCCTTCAGCCGGGTCAGCGGCCGGTCGATGCCGGGCGAGGAGACTTCCAGCGTGTACTCGCCGCTGATCGGGTCGGCGGCGTCCATCACCTCGGAGATGGCCCGCGACAGCCGCGTGCAATCCTCGACGTTCATGTCGCCGTCCGGGCGCTCGGCCATGATCTGCAGCCGCCGTGTCGCCCCGCCCATCAGCCGCAGGCGCACGATCTCGTAGCCGCAGGCGTCCGCCACGGGGTCGAGCAGCTCCAGGAGGCTGCGGTCTTCAGCGGTCTTGCCTCGCAAGCTTGGCCTTCCGAAACCCAAACAAAAAGCGGCGGCCTTCCGGACCGCCGCTCGAATGCGCCATCCAGCGCGTTCAAACGATGTGAGGGCTATATAGCGCGCCCGTTTCGCCGTGGAAAGGGCGCTACTTCTTAAGCCAGCCGGCTACGGACACGGCGAAGAGCGTGATCATGAAGGCGGCGAAGGCGAAGATGACGCCGTAGAGGTAGATGTCTTCGAAAGTCATGGAAGGCTCCTAGGCTTGATGGCGAGAGCCATGCGCCCAGGGCGGAAGCGTCGCCTTGAGCGCGATCAAATCCGCTCGAAATCGAGGAAGACCGGCGCGCAGTCGCCCAGCTGCTTGGTTTCGTAGCGGGTCGTGACGTGGTCGGCGGGCGGGACGCGCCAGTCATCGGCGCGGTCGGCGGTCCAGCGAAGCGCGGGCGAGCCGAGGAAGGTCTCCAGCGCCCGATTGGCGTAGTCGGCGACATCGGTGGCGAAGCGCAGACGGCCGCCGGGTCTGAGCACACGCGTGAACTCGGCGACGGTCTCCGGCTGCACGAGCCGACGCTTGTGGTGGCGCGCCTTGGGCCATGGGTCGGGGAAGAGGATGAAGACGCGCGCCAGCGAAGCGTCGGGCAGGGCGTCCAGCACCTCGCGCGCGTCGCCCTGATGCAGGCGGACGTTGGTCAGTCCGCGCTCGTCGACATGGCGCAAGGCGCTGGCGACGCCGTTGAGGAAGGGCTCGGCGCCGATCAGCCGGACCTCCGGATGGCGGGAGGCCTGCTCGGCCAGGTGCTCGCCGCCGCCAAAGCCGATCTCCAGCCAGGTTTCGCCCGCCTGCGGCTCGGCCGGATCGAAGGCGATCTTCGGCAGCAGGGTGTCGAGCAGCGCCGCCTGCCGGGGCTTGATGGGCCGGGACTTGATGCGACCGAAGGAACGCAGGGGGCCGTGGGGCTGCTGGGTCATCCGTTCAGATCAGCGCGCTGAAGCCGCAGTTCGATCCCCCGGGACCGGGCCGCCAGGCTGACGAACAGCAGCGCCATTGCCACGATCAGTGGGGTGGGGCCGTAGGGAAAGAACATCAGCGCCAGCCAGAAGGGGAAAGTCCAAAGGGCAAGCCCGCCGAGCGCAAGGACCGCGGGGACGAGAAGCGCGATCTCGTAGTTCATCACGTAGGGAGACACCAGCAGCGCGCCGCCCAGAAGCGCGAGAACCCGGTGCGCCGCCTCGCCCCGACGGAACGCGAGCCAGACTCCGGCCGCCGCGATCGGGACCGTGACGACGAGGCTGGCCACGCCCCAGGCCGCGAACGGCGTTAGCGTCGTCGCCACCAGTCCGCGATCGGCCGCGACCAGCGCGGTGAACCGTGGCAGCGCCGCCAGCCATGCGCCCCAGTCGCCCCCGAGCAGGACAGCCCCCAGGGCGATGAGGGCGGCGGTCGCGCCGGTTGTCACGAAGGTCCGCCAGTTGCGCTCCACGATCAGCGCCAGCGGAAGCAGGACGAGCATCTGCGGCTTGATGGCCCCGGCGACGCCCAGCAGCACGCCTGCAAGCAGCGGCCGGTTCTTCAGCGTCAGCGCCGCCGTGACGAGGCCGCCGATCAGGAAGGTGACCTGGCCCGCCAGCGCCACCAGCAGGATGGGCGGCGGCAGGATCAGCAGCCGCCAGTCGGCTCCCAGCCGCCGGGACGCCCATAGAAACAGCGCGCCGCCCATGGCGACGAACGCCGGGTAGGCCACCCAGAAGGGCAACGCGCCGAACGGCCTGAGGAACGGCAGGGCGCTCGGCGGATAGATGAACGGCCGCGGGTCGCCGACGTAGAGCCAGGCCTGTTGGGCGGTGACATAGGCGAAGTCGTAAGCCCGGGCCGGGTCGATGCGCGCGACGGTCCAGAGCGGCAGGAAGTCCAGGCCGGCGGGCTGCGCCATCAGCAGGAGACGGCAAAGCAGCACGCCGCGCAGCAGGAAGGCCGCGATCAGCGCCCATGCGGCGATGCGTTCGATACGGCGCCAATCGACGCGCTCGAGACCTCGGATCGCCCCCACGCGGCTCCTCCCCGTTCGCGGCCGCTTTAGCACGCGCGCATAAGTGTAGCCTTAACTCCCGCCGGTCATGGTCGCGCCCGCAAGCCAGAGGCGCCAATGGGTCAGCCCGCCGTCACCGACGAGACAGGGTTCGCCGCCGAGACACGGCCGGCGGCCACGGGCCTGCGCGCCATTTTCGGCGAGATCGGCCGCGACCGTCTCCTCTATGCGCTGATCGGGCTCTACCTGCTGGGCGGATGGGTCGTCGCGGAAGCGCTCGGCCGGCCGCAGTTCTATAAGCCCTTGATCTACATGGCCGACCGGCTTCCGGCCTTCGGCCTGGCCGTCATGCTGTATGTGGCGCTGTTCGAGCTGCCGCTGGCCTTGCGCGACAATCCTCGGCAGCCGATGAGCGGGCTGGCAGCCCGGCTAAAGCGGCACGCCAATCCCAGATTGGCCGCCGGACTTCTGCTTTTCCTGGCGATCGGCCTCTTCACCGGCGCCTTCACCTCGATGAAGACGCTGCAGACCGACCTCACGCCCTTCTGGGCCGACGTCGCGCTCGCCAGGATCGACGCCGGCCTGCACTTCGGCGTCGACCCCTGGCGGTTCATCCAGCCCCTGCTCGGTTATCAGGGCGTCACGCGGGTCATCCAGAACCTCTATCTCAACGGCTGGGTGATGATGCTGGTGACGTTCACCGCGATGGCCGCGTTCTGGCCGCGTCTGGCGCATCTGCGCACGCGGTTCTTCGTCACCTATATCGCGACCTGGATCCTTCTGGGCAACGTGCTGGCCACGGCGTTGATGTCGGGCGGGCCGGTCTACTTCGGCGAGCTGACCGGCGACGACGCGCGGTTCGCCGAGCAGCTGCGCTACCTGTCCTTCACCGAAGGCCTGAACAATTCCAGCGTCGACCTCCAGCACATGCTGTGGCGGCTCCACGATGAGGGGCGGCTGGAGCTGGGCTCGGGCATATCGGCCTTTCCAAGCCTGCATGTCGCCATGGCGACGCTCTTCGCCATCCTCGCCTTCCACATCGACAGGCGGCTGGGATGGGCGGTCGCGACCTTCGCGGTGTTGATCCAGCTCGGATCGGTGCACCTCGCGTGGCACTACGCCATCGACGGCTATTTCTCGGCCGTCTTCGTTATCGCGCTGTGGTTCGGCGTCGGCCTGGCGCTGAAGCGGCTCAGGCCAGCCGCCTGAGTTCGTCGACCAGGTCGGTCCGCTCCCAGGAGAAGCCGCCCTCGTTGTCGAAGTCGCGGCCGAAATGGCCGTAAGCCGCCGTCCGGGCATAGATCGGACGGTTCAGCCGCAGATGCTCGCGGATGGCGCGCGGCGTGCAGCCGTTCATCAACTCGGGCAGCGCCTTCTCCAGAACCGTCGGGTCGATCTCCCCGCCGCCGTGCAGGTCGACGTAGAAGCTCAGCGGGTCGGCGACGCCGATGGCGTAGCTGATCTGGATGGTGCAGCGCTTGGCGAGCCCGGCCGCCACCACGTTCTTGGCCAGGTAGCGGCAGGCGTAGGCGGCCGAACGGTCGACCTTGGTCGGGTCCTTGCCGGAGAAGGCGCCGCC
>CAMLRH010000218.1 GCA_946482375.1 uncultured Caulobacteraceae bacterium
ACGACGCTGGCCATGCTGCTGACGCGGCGGCTGGAGCGGGCGCGGGTCGGGCCGCTCGGCTTCGTGTGCAACGACTATGCGCTGGCGATCTGGTCGCTCAAACCCATGGACGGCCTTGATTTCGACCAGCTGTTTGATGAGGACATGCTGGGCGACGACCTCGAAGCCTGGCTCGACGAAAGCTTCATGATGAAGCGCGCCTTCAAGGGCTGCGCCCTCATCGCCGGGCTGATCGAGCGCCGTTTTCCGGGCGAGCAGAAATCCGGCCGCCAGGTGACCTTTTCGACCGACCTGATCTACGACGTGCTCCGCCGCCACCAGCCCGATCACCTCCTTCTCCGCTGCGCCCGCGCCGACGCCGCGACGGGGATGATCGACGTGGCGCGGGTGAGCCAGATGCTGTCGCGGATCCGCGGCCGCATCCGTCATTCGGCCGTCGATCACGTGACGCCGTTCTCGGTGCCGATCATGCTGGAGATCGGCAAGGAGCGGATCAGCGGCGAGGCGGGCGAGATGATCCTCTCCGAAGTCGCCGACGAACTGATCGCCGAGGCGCTGGCATGAGCGCGGTGCGTCCTTCGACACGCCCTGCTGCGCAGGGCTGCTCAGGATGACGAGCACTGTGAAGCACAACAAAATTAGTCATGGTGAGCAGCGGCCGTCAGGCCGCGTGTCGAACCACGCATCCTACGATTTCGCGATCAGCGACTGCGGCGGGCTGGCCATGAACGTGGGCGGCGAGGCGGTGCTGATGCGCTGCTCGGGCGCGGCTTGGCTGGCGGCGTCGCGGACGCTGATCGTCGCCGACCTGCACTTCGAGAAGGGCAGCGCCTATGCGGCCAAGGGACAGATGCTGCCGCCCTATGACACCCGCGAGACGCTGGAGCGGCTGGAGGCGGAGGTGGCCGCGACCCAGCCGGCGGTGCTGGTCTTCCTCGGCGACAGCTTCCACGACGGCAGGGGTGAAGGGCGGCTGGACCCGGACGACAGCCGCCGCATCGCCGCGCTGGCGTATGGCCGCACACTCGCCTGGGTCGTCGGCAACCACGACGCCGATGGGCCCAAGGCTCTGCCCGGCGAGACCTGTGACGAACTGGAGATCGGCGCGCTGACCCTGCGCCACGAGCCGCGGCCGGGCGGTCAGCCGGGCGAGCTCGCCGGCCACCTTCACCCCGCCGCCAGGGTGAAAGGCCGGGGGCGCACGGTGCGCCGCCGCTGCTTCGTCACCGACGGCGCGAGGATGGTGCTGCCGGCCTTCGGGGCCTATGCGGGCGGGCTGAACATCAAGGACAAGGCGTTCGCCGGCCTGTTCGCTGTGAAGCCGCTGGCGGGCGCGCTCGGCGCCGGCCGTGTTCACCCGATCGGCTGGGGTTCGCTGGCGCCGGACTGATGAACGAACCGCTCATACGCCTGGTCGCATTCGCTGGAGTGCTCGGCGCGCTGCTCCTCTGGGAGTTCGCCAACCCTCGACGAGCCCGCCCTGTCGGCCGGGTCACGCGATGGCCCGGCAACCTGGCGCTGGTCGCGATGAACACACTGCTGGCGCGACTGGTTCTCCCGCTCGGCGTCGCCGGAGCGGCGCTGTGGGCCGAGCGCACGGGCGTGGGGCTGTTCAACGTGATGGCGGCGCCCCACTGGGTCGCCTTTGCGGCCTCCATCGTCGTGCTGGACCTCGCCATCTACGCGCAGCATGTCGTGTTCCACCGCGTGCCGATGTTGTGGCGGCTGCACAGGGCGCATCACGCCGATCTCGACGTCGATGCAACCACCGGCGTTCGCTTTCATCCGTTCGAGATTCTGCTGTCGCTGGCAATCAAGGCGGCCTTGGTCGTCGCGCTCGGCGCGCCCGCGCTGGCGGTGATCGTGTTCGAAATCGTGCTGAACGCGACCTCGATGTTCAACCACGCCAACGTCGCCATTCCCGAGCGGCTGGATCGGATGCTGCGCCTGATCCTCGTTACGCCGGACATGCACCGCATCCACCACTCGGTGCGGCCGGAGGAGACCGACAGCAACTTCGGCTTCAACGCGCCCTGGTGGGACAGGCTGTTTCGCACCTATCGCGCCGAGCCGCGCGACGGCCAGACGGCGATGACGCTCGGGCTCAGTCAGTTCCGCGATCCGCGCCTGCTGCGGCTCGACCGGGTGCTGCTGATCCCGGCGGCGCCCCTGAAATCTCCATGAAATCTTCAAGCGGGCCGCTTTCGCGCGGCTCACTGTGGGCGCTCCCGAGACCATGGAGGCTGCCATGAAGATGAACCGCGACGCTCTTCCCGATGCGATCAACGCCGGCGGGGTGCGTTTTCAGGGGGTGGACTGGGGTGAGCTGAACGTCTCGCACATCCATCTTCCGAAGGGAGCGGATGCGACGCCGCTGCTGGAGGGGATGCCACAGGACCTGTGCCAGTGCCCGCACTGGGGGATGGTGCTGAAGGGCTCGATCAACGTGCGCTATGGCGACGGCTCGACCGAGAAGGTCAGCGCCGGCGAGGTCTACTACTGGCCGGCGGGGCATACGGTCTCGGTCGACGAGGACTATAGCGCCATCGAGTTCAGCCCGGCGGGCGAGATGCGCGAGGTCATGGACCATCTGCGCGGGAAGATGGTCGGCTGAGCGAACCATGTTCGACGCCGGGCTGGAGATTTCGCGGGCCGGTGTAAGCTCGCCTGCCATGAGCTTCCGGTTCGGCGATTATGTCCTCGACCTGGAGCAGCGCGAGCTGCGGCAGGGCGGCGTGCGCGTGCCGGTCGAGCCGCAGGTGCTTAGCCTGCTCCAGCACCTGATCGAGAACCGTCATCGGGTGGTCAGCAAGGACGAGCTGATCGAGGCCATCTGGAACGGCCGCATCGTCTCCGAGGCCGCCATCGCCAGCCGGGTGAAGAGCGCCCGCGCCGCCATCGGTGACGACGGGGCGAGCCAGGGCGCGATCCGCACCCTGCACAAGGTCGGCTTCCGCTTCATCGCGCCGGTCGAGGCCGCGCCGGTCGCGCCGCCGGTGGAGACGGGGCGGCCTTCCATCGCCGTCCTGCCGTTCACGCCGGTCGGGACGGCGGCGGCGGAGTCGGTGCTGGGCGAGGCCTTGCCGCATGACCTGATCGTCGAACTGTCGCGGCTGCGCTGGCTGTTTGTGATCGCGCGGGAGTCGACCTTCCGCTTCGCCGAGGCGGGGCTGGAGCAGGTGCGCGCGGCGCTGGGCGTCCGTTACTGCGTGTCCGGTTCGGTCGAGCTGGACGGGCGGTTCATCGTCGTCACCGTCTCGCTCAGCGACACCCGCTCGGGACAGGTGGTGTGGAGCGAGCGATACCGCGCGCCGTCGGACGGGGTGCACGAAATCCGCGAGCAGATCGTGCAGGCCATCGTCTCGGCGCTGGAGCTGCAGATTGTCGCCAACGAGGCGAGGCAGGCGAGGCTCGCCGCGCCGGAGAACCTCGACGCCTGGCAGGCCTATCACCTGGGCCTTCACCACCTGTTCCGCTTCGACAAGGCCGGCAACGCGCAAGCGGCGGGCCTGTTCGAGCGGGCGGTGGCGCTGGAGCCGGCCTTCGCGCGGGCGCATGCGGGGCTGTCGTTCGTCAGCTTCGAGGACGCCTTCCTGCGCTTCGCCAGCGACGAGCGTCAGGCCGCCGACGCCGCCCAGCGCCATGCCGACCGGGCGCTGTCGGAGGAGGCGCTCGACCCCTTCTGCAACCTGGTGAAGGGGCGCGCCTACTGGCTGTCGGGCGACCTGGACTCGAGCCTGTCGTGGCTCGACCGCAGCATCCAGCTCAGTCCGAGCTACGCCCAGGCCAAGTACAGCCTGGCCTGGACCGAGGCGATGATCGGCGAGCCGTCAACGGCGCGCGGCAACGTCGACGAGGCGTTGTCGCTGAGCCCCTTCGACCCCCTCGCCTACGGCATGCTCGGCGTGCGGGCCTTTACCCACCTGACCGAGCAGGACTGGGCGACCGCCGCCCAATGGAGCGAGCGCGCCGCCCGGGCGCCCGGCGCGCATGCCCTGATCGAGATGATCGCCGCCATCAGCGCGCGCCTGAACGGCGACGAAGCGCGGGCGCGGGCGTGGCGGGATTCGTCGCTGCGGCGTCATCCGGGCCTGAGTGCCGAGACTTTCTTCAGCGCTTTCCCCTTCCGCGACGCCGCCGCCCGCAAGCTGATCGAGGACACGCTGCGCGGCCTCGACGTGTGATGGCCGACCCGCTGGAGAACCCGATCTGGTCGACGCTGACCGGGCGGCAGGCGCACCTCGCTCTCGGCCACGGTGGGGCGCTGCGGTTGCGAGGGGAGTACGGGGTCTTCGGCGCGGTGGAGGACGCTTCCGACGAGAGCCTGGCCGACCTTTCGGCGCTAGTGCGCGAACACGGCGACATCTGCGTTCTGTGGCCCGGCGAACCGCCGCCCATTCCCGGCCTGACAGCGGACAAGGTCGCCGTCCTGCAAATGGTGGCGAAGGACCTGAAGCCGGCGCCGACGCCCGACTTCGTGGTCCTGACCGACGAGGATGCGCCGCAGATGCGGGCGCTCGTGCAGCTGACCGAGCCGGGGCCGTTCTTCGAGCGGACGCACCAGCTTGGCCGCTTCGTCGGCGTGAAGACGGCTGGACAGCTCGTCGCCATGGCCGGAGAGCGGATGCGGCCGGACGGCCATGTCGAGATCAGCGGCGTCTGCACCCATCCAGGCCACCGCGGCCACGGCTACGCGGCCGGGCTGACGAGCGTCGTGGCGGAGCGGATCGTCGCGCAGGGAGACCGGCCATTCTTGCACGTCT
>CAMLRH010000219.1 GCA_946482375.1 uncultured Caulobacteraceae bacterium
CGACCCCTCGGACATGTCGCGCATCAACCTGACCGACGACGCCGACGCCATCGCCAGCAAGATCAGGAAGGCGAAGACCGACCCCGAGCCGCTGCCCGCCAGCCTCGAGGAGCTGGCCGCCCGGCCGGAAGCCGACAATCTCGTCGGCATCTACGCGGCGCTGGCCGACCAGCCCAAGGCGCAGGTGCTGGACCGGTTCGCCGGGCAGGGCTTCGGCGCCTTCAAGCCAGTGCTGGCCGAGCTTGCCGTCGAGACGCTTGGCCCGGTCGGAGAACGCATGCGCCGCCTGCTGGCCGACCCCGCCGAGATCGACCGCGTCCTGGCCAAAGGCGCCGAGAAGGCTCGCGAGACCGCCGCGCCCGTGGTGGCCGAGACGAAAAAACGGGTTGGCTTCTGGGGCGGCTGACGCCACCGTCCCGGCCATGGCCGCGCGCAAGTTCCTGGTGATCGCCGACGACAGCTCCGAGTTCGGGGCCGCGCTTCGCTACGCCTGCCGCCGCGCGAACTCCACGGGCGGTCACGTCGCCTTGTTGCGGGTCATCGAGCCGGCCGTCTTCGAGCACTGGTCGGGCGTGCGCGAGGAGATGGAGCGCCAGGAACTGGCCGAGGCCGAGGCCGTGCTTCAGAAGCTCGCCGAGCAGGTCGTGGCCGAAACCGGCCAGGCGCCCGAATTCCTCATCAAGCGCGCCCAGAACACCAAGGCGGCCATCCGCGCCGTCGTCGCCGACGACCCGGACATCAAGATCCTGATCCTCGCCGCCGCCATGGGGGGGCGCGGCCCAGGCCCCCTCGTCGCCTCCATCGCCAAGGAAGGCGTCAACTGGGGCCACCGCAAACTTCCGGTCACCGTGGTGCCGGGCGACCTCACGGACGAAGAGATCGCCGACCTGGCCTGAGTTGTGGTTCGACACGCGGCTTCGCCGCTGCTCACCATGACTCCAGAATCGTCATCCTGAGCAGCCCGGCTTGCCGGGCGTGTCGAAGGACGCCATCTAGAGACCATGTTCATCCAGACAGAAGCCACGCCGAACCCCGAGGTGCTGAAGTTCCTGCCCGGCCGCGAGGTCATGGGCGAGGGCACGCGCGAATTCGCCACGCCGGAGGACGCCGCCGCCTCGCCGCTGGCCAATGCGCTGTTCGACCTGGGCGACGTCACCCGCGTCTTCTTCGGGCCGGACTTCATCACCGTTTCGAAGGCGCCGGGTTCCGAGTGGCCGCACCTGAAGGCGCCGGTGCTGGCCGCGATCATGGACCACTTCACCAGCGGCCAGCCGCTGCTTACCGACGCGGCCGCCGTCGGTCACGACGAGCAGGTCTACGAGGGCGAAACCGCCCAGGTCGTGGCCGAGATCAAGGAACTGCTGGACACGCGTATCCGCCCCGCGGTGGCGCAGGACGGCGGCGACATCACCTTCTCGAAGTTCGAGCCGGATACCGGCATCGTCTGGCTGCACATGCGCGGCGCCTGTTCCGGCTGCCCGTCATCGTCCGCCACGCTGAAGGCGGGCGTCGAGAACATGCTCAAGCACTATGTGCCGGAAGTAACGCGGGTGGAGCAGACGCTCTAGTCGCCGGCGACCTGTTGCAGGTGGCGCACGTTGGTGTGGGCCGAACGGCCGGAAACGATGTTGATCACCTGATGGGGGGAAGCATCGACCTCGAAGAAGTCTCCGCCGCCGAGCCAGAGGCGCGCGCCGCCGTCTACAGCCGCGGTGACGGCCTTGACCTGCTCTATGTCGACCCAGACCGGCGAACCGCCGTCGAGCTTGAACTGAACAAAATTGCTCACGTGAACCCCACTCGAGACTCAAAGCTCTGCCTAATTGATACGCCCTTTGTGCTCGCACACGGTTAAGCAGCGCTGACTTTTCATGGTGAACGGGAGGAATAATTTCACCTTGCGGATCTTAGCTGTGGATACCTGTCTGGCCGCCTGCTCCGCCGCCGTGGTGGAGGGGGAAACCACGCTGTTTTCCTTGAGCGAATCGATGGTTCGCGGCCACCAGGAGCGACTCGCCGGAATGGTTCGCGAGGTCATGGTTAAGGCTGGGCTTGGCTTAACCAAGCTTGACCGTATCGGCGTCACCGTCGGGCCCGGATCGTTTACCGGCCTGCGCGTCGGCCTGGCGTTCGCGAAAGGCCTCGGCGCGGCGCTGGACAGGCCGGTCATCGGCGTCGGGTCGCTGGAGGCGCTGGCGGCGGAACGGCCCGGCCTGACGGTCGCGGTCGTCGATGCGCGGCGCGGGCAGGTCTATGTGCAGGCGTTCGAAGGCGGCCTCGCCCGCATGCAGCCCGCCGCCCTGCTCGCCGAGGACGCCATCGCCGAAATCCGCCGCCTGGGAGCACCCGCCGCCCTGGTCGGCTCCGGCGCGCCGCTGCTGGCGCAAGCCTTCCCGCAGGCCCACCTCGCGCCCAACGCCGTTCCCGACCCCGTCATGGTCGCCCGCATCGCCGCGCGGACGGAGCGGCCGCCGACGCCGCTGTACCTGCGGGCGCCAGACGCGGTGCTGCCGGCGTGAACCTGCGGCTCGCCAGCACGGTGGACGCCGGGCTGCTGGCGGCCATGCACCGCTCCGTGTTCGAGGATCCTTGGGGCGAGTCAGAGATCGGCGTCCTGCTCGACGGCCCGGGCGGCTTTGCGCTGATCGCCGGGACCGACGACGGCTTCATCCTCTGCCGCGCCATCGGTGGAGAGGCCGAAATCCTGACGCTCGCGGTGGCCCCGGCGGTTCGCCGTAACGGCGTCGGCCGGGCGCTGGTCGAAGCGGCGGCGGCCATCGCCGCCGGGAAGGGCGCTGAAGTCTTCTTCCTGGAGGTCGCCGAGGACAATGCCCCCGCCATCGGCCTCTATCAGTCCGCCGGGTTCAACCGGGCGGGCCGCCGGCCCCGCTACTACGGTGGCACAACGGACGCGCTGGTCATGCGCCGTCGGCTTAACAGCGCCGGGTGAGCGGCCTATGCTTGCGGGCCACTGAAAGGGACGTGCTGATTTGGATAGGCTTGAGAAGCTCTGCATCGACAAGGGCATGCGAATGACGGATCAGCGCCGGGTGATTGCCCGCGTGCTGAGCCAGGCGCATGACCATCCGGATGTGGAAGAACTCTATCGCCGGGCGCATGCCGTCGACCCGCACATCTCCATCGCCACGGTCTACCGCACCGTCCGCCTGTTCGAGGAGAGCGGCATCATCGAGCGGCACGACTTCCGCGACGGCCGCTCGCGCTACGAGGAGGCCCCCGACACGCACCACGACCACCTGATCGACATGAAGACGGGCAAGGTCGTCGAGTTCGTCGACGAGGAGATCGAGCAGCTGCAGAAGGCTATCGCCCGCAAGCTCGGCTACAAGCTGGTCGACCACCGGCTGGAGCTCTACGGCGTGCCGCTGGAGGAGTGATTCCTTGAATGGGGCCCCTCCGCGCCCCATAACGCGCCCGATGACCGCGAAAAAGCGCCTCTACATCAAGACCTACGGCTGTCAGATGAACGTCTACGACAGCGAGCGCATGGCCGACGTCCTGCGCCCGCTGGGCTATGGCGTGACCGACCAGCCGGAAGAGGCGGACCTCGTCGTCCTCAACACCTGCCACATCCGCGAGAAGGCGACCGAGAAGGTCTATTCCGAGCTCGGCCAGCTGAAGCGGATGAAGGACCGACGTGACGGGGCCATGACCATCGCCGTCGCCGGCTGCGTCGCCCAGGCCGAGGGCGAGGAGATCATGGCGCGCCAGCCGGCCGTCGATCTGGTGGTCGGCCCGCAGGCCTACCATCAGCTGCCCGAACTGATCGCGAAGGCGCACCGCGCTCGTGGCGAGCGGCTTTCGGCGGACTTCGCGCCGGAGGCGAAGTTCGACGCGCTCACCACCGAGCGGCACGCGAACGGCGTCACCGCCTTCCTCACCGTGCAGGAGGGTTGCGACAAGTTCTGCACCTTCTGCGTGGTGCCGTACACGCGCGGCGGGGAGTATTCCCGGTCGCCCGAGGCCATCGAGGCCGAGGCGCGTTCGCTGGCCGAAAAGGGCGTACGCGAGGTCACCCTGCTCGGCCAGAACGTCAACGCCTACGAAGGCGGTCTGGCGGCGCTGGTCCGCAGGCTGGCCAAGGTCCCGGGTCTCGACCGCATCCGCTACACCACGAGTCACCCGCGCGACATGGACGACGACCTCATCGCCGCCCACGCCGAGGTCGAGCAGCTGATGCCTTACCTGCACCTGCCGGTTCAGGCAGGTTCGGACCGCATCCTCAAGGCCATGAACCGGGCGCATACGGCCGAGTACTACCTGCGCCTGATCGAGCGCATCCGCGCCGCCCGGCCCGACATCGCCATCAGCGGCGACTTCATCGTCGGCTTTCCCGGCGAGCGCGACGCCGACTTCGAGGCGACGATGAACCTGGTGCGCGAGGTCGGCTACGCCAGCGCCTTCTCTTTCAAGTATTCACGGCGCCCGGGCACGCCCGCCTCGGCCATGCAGGGCCAGGTCGCCGAGGACGTGAAGGATGAGCGCCTCGCCCGGCTTCAGGCGCGGCTCGTCGAGCAGCAGCAGGCCTTCAACGAAACGCTGGTCGGCCGCACCGTCGATGTGCTGTTCGAAAAGCCCGGCCGTCACGCGGGTCAGGTCGTCGGCCGCAGCCCCTACCTGCAGTCCGTCCACATCGAGGCGCCGCAGAGCCTGATCGGCCAGATCGCGCCGGTCACCATCGACAGCGCCGGCCGGAACAGCCTCGCCGGATCCGCCGTTCTGGAAGCAGCT
>CAMLRH010000220.1 GCA_946482375.1 uncultured Caulobacteraceae bacterium
ACAGGATCGAGCTGCTGGGCCCCAACATCCTGCTCGACGACGCGGCCGCGGCCGCTGGGACGACCAGTTACGAGATGCTGCTGCGGCTCGGGCGGCGCGCCGAGCGGGTCTATCGCGGTTAGACTGATCGTCTAACCGAATCAGGAGCGTCCATGGCCCGCGACGGCGCGGTCTACATCTGCCAGTCCTGCGGCGCGGCCCAGACCAAGTGGTCGGGGCAGTGCCCGGCCTGCAGCGCCTGGAACAGCCTGGTCGAGGAGATCACCTCGCGCCCGCCCGGCGCGCTGGCGCCGACCAAGGCCAGCAAGACGCGCGGCCTGAGTTTCGAGACTCTTGAGACCCAGACGGCCACGCCGCCGCGCATCGTCACCGGCGTCGAGGAGTTCGACCGCGTCTGCGGCGGCGGCGTGGTGCCGGGCTCGGCCATCCTGCTGGGCGGCGACCCGGGTGTCGGCAAGTCCACCCTGCTGCTCCAGGTCTGCGCCTCGGCCGCCGAGCGCGGCGCGGCCTGCGCCTACATCTCCGGCGAAGAGGCGGTCGAGCAGATCCGGGCGCGTGCCGCCCGCATGGGGCTGGCCCACACCCCGGTGAAGCTCGCCGCCGAGACGGCGCTGCGTGACATCCTCGACGGCTTGAAGAAGGAGCCGTTTGACCTCGTCGTCATCGACTCCATCCAGACGCTGTGGTCCGACGCCCATGAGGCGGGGCCCGGCTCGGTCACCCAGGTCCGCTCCTGCGCCGCCGAGCTGGTGCGGCTGGCCAAGAAGCGCGGCGTCGCCATCCTGCTCGTGGGCCACGTCACCAAGGACGGCCAGATCGCCGGCCCGCGCGTCGTCGAGCACATGGTCGACGCCGTCCTCTCCTTCGAGGGCGAGCGCGGCTATCCGTTCCGCATCCTGCGCGGGGCCAAGAACCGCTTCGGCGGCACCGACGAGATCGGCGTCTTCGAGATGGGCGACGCAGGCCTGCGCGAGGTGCGCAATCCCTCCGCCCTGTTCCTCAACGAAGGCGGCGAGCGGGCGGCGGGGGCGGCGGTGTTCGCGGGCATCGAAGGCTCGCGCCCGGTGCTGGTCGAGTTCCAGGCGCTGGTGGCCCCGAGCGCCTACGGCACACCTCGCCGGGCGGTGGTCGGCTGGGACTCAGGGCGCCTCGCCATGGTGCTGGCGGTGCTGGAGGCTCGCTGCGGGCTTGGTTTCGGGACCCGCGACGTCTATTTGAACGTCGCCGGCGGGCTTCGGATATCCGAACCGGCGGCGGACCTGGCGGCGGCGGCGGCGCTGGCGTCCTCGGCCCTCGATGTCGCCCTGCCGCAGGATTGCGTGGTCTTCGGTGAAGTCAGCCTTTCCGGCGATGTGCGGCCGGTGAGCAGGATGGAGGCGCGCCTGAAAGAGGCGGCGAAACTCGGTTTCTCCAGAGCATTGGGCCCGGCGGGCGTGGACGGCGTTATCGGCGCCTCGCGGCTGGCGGATGCTGTGCGCAGGATCGGGGAAGAGCAATGGGCATGACACCCCACTCCGCTCATCCCGACGAAAGTCGGGACCCAGGTCTGTCCAGTCAGCACTCCGCTAGAAAGTACTGGGTCCCGGCTTTCGCCGGGATGAGCGGGTTTTAGATGACGCAGTTCGATCTCATCGCCCTCTTCGTCATTGTCATCTCCGCTGCGATCGGCTTCATCCGCGGCGCCACGCGCGAGCTGGTGACCGCGCTTTCGTTCATCCTGGCCGCCGCCCTGTCGCTGCTCATGGTGCGGGTCACCGGGCCCATCGCGCGTCCGCTGATGGACCCGGACTGGGTGGCGGTGCTGGTCGCCATCCTCGTCACCTTCCTCATTCTCTACGTCGCGCTTCGGCTGCTCGGCGGGCGGTTGTCGCACGGCATCCTGGAGACCCAGGCGTTCGGAACCGTCGACCGCACCGTCGGGGTTGGTATCGGCCTCGTCCGCGCGGTGGTCGTGCTGGGGGCGTTCGCGCTTCTCTTCACGGCTGTCACGCCGGAGCCACGCCGGCCGAAATGGATCACGGGTGCGGCGCTCTATCCGTTGACGACCGCGTCCGGAAAAATGTTGATGGCCTTCGCTCCGCAAGGGCAGGCCGCCGCCGGCAAGATCAGACCGGCCATAGAAAAGGCCGTCCGCGAGGGTACGGGGGAAACGCCCGCGGACCAGGGTTACAGCGACAGCGAGCTCAGATCCGTCGACGAGCTGGTGGAGAAGTCCCGATGAGCACCCCCGATCATCATCCCTGGCGGGACCCTGACGACGACCGGCCGCGCCTCGAATGCGGCGTCTTCGGTGTCTTCGGCGTCAACGAGGCGGCGGCCGTCACCGCGCTCGGCCTCCACGCCCTCCAGCACCGCGGACAGGAAGCCTGTGGCGTCGCCACCTTCGACGGCCAGCGCTTCCATACCGAGCGCCACATGGGCCACGTCGGCGACAACTTCACCGGCCCGGACCTGGTGGAACGCCTGCCCGGCGGCTCGGCCATCGGCCACACGCGCTACTCCACCGCCGGCGGCAGCTTCATCCGCAACGTCCAGCCGATGTTCGCCGACCTGCAGGCGGGCGGCGTGGCGCTGGCCCACAACGGCAACCTGACCAACTTCCTGCACCTGCGCGAACGGCTGGTCGAGGAAGGGGCCATCTTCCAGTCGACCTCGGACTCCGAGGTCATCCTCCACCTCATCGCCCGCTCGCGCCGGTCCAAGATCGTCGACCGCTTCATCGACGCCCTGACCCAGATCGAGGGCGGCTATGCGCTGGTGGCGCTGACCAACAAGAAGCTGATCGGCGCGCGCGACCCGCTCGGCATTCGCCCGCTGGTGCTGGGCGACCTCGACGGCAAGCCGGTGCTGGCCTCCGAGACCTGCGCGCTCGACATGATCGGCGCCCGTTTCGTGCGCGACATCGAGCACGGCGAGGTGGTGGTCATCGACGCCAAGGGCATCCGCTCGGTGCGCCCCTTCCCGGCCGCGCAGGCGAGACCCTGCGTGTTCGAATACGTCTACTTCGCCCGCCCCGACAGCGTCGTGAACGGCCGCTCGGTCTATGACGTGCGCAAGCGCATGGGCCAGCGGCTGTCGCAGGAAAGCGGCGTCCCGGCCGACGTGGTCGTACCCGTGCCGGACTCGGGCGTGCCCGCCGCCATCGGCTACGCCCAGGAAAGCGGCATCCCCTTCGAGATGGGCATCATCCGCAACCACTATGTCGGGCGGACCTTCATCCAGCCGACGCAGGGCGTGCGCGAGCTCGGCGTGCGGATGAAGCACAGCCCCAACCGTGCGGCCATCACCGGCAAGCGGGTGATCCTGATCGACGACTCCATCGTGCGCGGCACCACCTCCCGCAAGATCGTGCGGCTGGTGCGCGAGGCCGGCGCCAAGGAGGTGCACCTGCGCTCCGCCTCCCCGCCGATCCAGTGGCCGGACTTCTACGGCATCGACATGCCCGACCGCGACAAGCTGCTGGCCGCCCAGCAGTCGCTGGAAGAGATGACCCGGTTCCTGGAAGTCGACTCGTTGGGCTTCCTCTCGGTCGACGGCCTCTACTGGGCGATGGAGGCGGGTCCCCGCGACCCCAACAACCCGCAGTTCACCGACCACTACTTCACCGGCGACTACCCCACCCGCCTGCTCGACAAGGAACTGGCGGAAGGCCGCAACGACCAGGACCAACGCCAGCTGTCGTTCCTGGTTTCCGCCTAATCTCCGATTGTTCCCGCGAAGGCGGGAACCCAAGCTTCCTTTCAGCCACGCCGACGCTTACGAAGAACGCCGCTTGGATCCCCGCCTTCGCGGGGATGATCGGAGTTTGTGGTGGCGGAAGAACAAGTCCTCAAAGGTCGCGTTGCTCTCGTAACCGGCGCTACGCGCGGCATCGGGCAGGCGATCGCGCTGGGTTACGCCAAGGCCGGCGCGCACGTGATCGCGCTTGGCCGCACGCAGGGCGCGCTGGAGAACCTCGACGACGAGGTCTTCAAGGCGACCGGCGAGCACGCCACGCTGGTGCCCATCGACCTGATGAAGGCGCCGGAAGGGCTCGACCCGCTCGGCGCGGCGATCCACGAGCGCTGGGGCAAGGTCGATATCGTGGTCGGCGCGGCGGGCGTGCTTGGCGCGCTGACGCCGGTCGGCCACCTCGATCCCAAGGCCTGGGACATGATCATGGCCACCAACCTGACCGCCAACTGGCGCCTGATCCGCTCGATGGACCCGCTGCTGCGGGCGTCTGACGCCGGGCGGGCCATCTTCCTCTCCAGCGGCGTGGCGCAGAAGTGGCGCGCCTTCTGGGGCGCCTATGCGGCATCCAAGGCCGGGCTAGAGGCGCTGGTCGGCACCTATGACGACGAGATGGAGGGCACCGCCGTGCGCGCCATTTCCGTCAACCCCGGCGCCATGCGCACGCGGATGCGGGCCGGCGCTTATCCCGGCGAAGACCCGATGACGCTGCCCGCGCCGGAAGAGATCGTGCCGCTGATGATCGAACTCGCCCGGCCCGACCGCGAGCCGCCGCGTGGCGTCGTGGTCAGCTTCCGCGAGTGGGCCGCCGCCCGCCCTTCGTAGCGCCTCGCGCGCGCTGCGCGGCCTTCAGGCCCACCGATTTCGTCGAGCCGGACTTGGGCGCGCCGGCCCGGTTCAGACCCTTCTTGATCCCCGACTTGGCCGCCTTGCGCTTCTCGTCGGCCTGCCCGCCGAACGCCTTGGTCTGCGGCTTGGTCTTGGTCTTCAGGGCTTCGAAGCTGG
>CAMLRH010000221.1 GCA_946482375.1 uncultured Caulobacteraceae bacterium
TTCGAACGAGGCAAGCGTCGGCGTCGGCTGTGCGGCGGGCTGCGGCGCTGCCATGCTGCGGGCTTGGGCGACCGCGCCGCCGCCACCTCCGCCGGAAGGCATCGGCGCACCGCCGCCGCCTCCGCCTCCGCCGACGGGTTCGCCGTCACGGATGGCCTTCAGCGCCTCCTCGGGACCGGGCAGGTCGGCGGCGTAGCAGAGGCGGATCAGCGCCATCTCGGCGGCCGCGGCCGGGTCGGGCGCCTGACGCACCACGGCGTGGGCCTTGAGCAGCCTCTGCCACAGGCGCGACAACACACCCGCCGAGGCCTGCGCCCCGACGCCGGCCAGCCGCGCGGCCTGGTCCTTCGGCAGGGTCAGCGCATCCGGCCCGATCGCCTTGGAGATTGACGCCCCGTGGCAGTGCTCCAAGAGGTCGAGCATCACCTGCGCCGGATCGGCGCCGAAGCCCCAGAGCGAGCGGAAGCTTTCCAACGCCGGGCCGGTCTCGCCACGCATCACCTGTTCGAAGAGGCCAATGGTGGCGGCGCGGTCGGCCAGCCCCAGCATGTCACGGACGATCTCGGCCGAGACCACCTGTCCGCGCTCGGCCTGGACCATGGCCTGGTCGAGCAGGGAGAGCGCGTCACGCACCGAACCCTCGGCGGCGCGGGCGATCAGCGCCAGCCCGTCGCTTTCGACCTTGGCGTCCTCCTTGGCGCAGATGCCTTCCAGGTGCTTCAGCAGCACGTCGGGCTCGACGCGGCGCAGGTCGAAACGCTGGCAGCGCGACAGGATGGTGACCGGCACCTTCCTGATCTCGGTGGTAGCGAAGATGAACTTGGCGTGCGGCGGCGGCTCCTCCAGCGTCTTCAGCAGCGCGTTGAACGCCGCCGTCGACAGCATGTGGACCTCGTCGATGACGTAGACCTTGTAGCGGGCCTCGACCGGCGCATAGCGCACGCCGTCGAGCAGCTCGCGCATCTCGTCGACCTTGGTGCGCGAGGCGGCATCGAGTTCGAGGACGTCGATGTGGCGGCCCTCGATGATCGCCTTGTCGTGGCGGCCTTCCTCGGTCAGGTCGACGGTGGGCCGGTCGATGGTGTCGGTCTCGTAGTTCAGCGCGCGCGCCAGGAGGCGGGCGGTCGTCGTCTTACCCACGCCCCTGACGCCCGTGAGCATGAAGGCGTGCGCGATGCGGCCGGTGGCGAAGGCGTTGGTGAGGGTTCTCACCATGGCCTCCTGGCCGATCAGGTCCTCGAAGGTGCGCGGACGGTACTTGCGCGCCAGCACCGTGTAGGCGGCCGACGGCTCGGCCACGGGCGCGGCCGGCGCGGCCTCGCCAAAGATGTCGGCCGTGTTCTCGTCGCGCTCCTCGGCCGTCTCTTCGAGCGTGACGTCGGTGTCGGTCATTTAGGGAATCAATTCACCCGCTCATCCCCGCGAAAGCGGGGACCCAGGAGTTTTATCGTAGAGCGTGGCGGACGCCATAAAAAGCCTAGGTCCCCGCTTTCGCGGGGATGAGCGGCTTTAACGGTGTGGGTAAGGTGGAGACCGGACAACGACCCGGAGCGTAACTCGTTGTGGCTGCTGCCTTCCGGCCCTGACCAGGTTGGCGAGGCGTCCGCCCGTCGCCGATCTCCGAGGCCTATATCGCCCCTGCGAAGCCCACGCGCAAGGCGGCTAGTCGTCGACGAGGAAGCTGCGGCTGGTGCTGTCGGCCAGAGCGCGCCAGCGGCCCGAGAGCTCGATATAGGCGGCGCGGAGTTCGGGATTGCAGACCTTGGCGGCCAAGGAACGGGTGTGCTCGGCCATTTCCCGATAGCGGTTGGCTCGGTCTTCGGGCGACAGGTCGTCGACGCTCAAGGTCATATGTCAGGTATCCGACACAAGGCACTTGGCCCTGTAACAAAGGATGCACCCACCGGTTCCAACCTTGGCGGCAAATAGGCCCCTTGCGGCCCCCGCATGCATGGGCCACCAACGCGGCCATGGGCCTCTCCTTCTACAGCCACACCTTTGCCGGCAACCCACTGGACCGGGCCAGCGACCGTCGTGTCGACGAGGCCTGGCTGGCTCGCCAGATTGAAGAGCCCGGCTCGCTTGCCGTAGCGCTGTGGAACGGCCGCCCGCTGGTCGAGAACGGCGAGAAGGGCCCGCAGATCGCCTATCTGCGCGCCGACATGGCCCATGAACTGGCGGGCGGCCCCGAGCGGCTGCTGTTCATGGGACTCTGGAAGGATACGGCCGTGTTCGCCGTCGACCTGGAAGGCGGCGCCGACCCGGCCGAGGGACCCTTGCAGGGGCTCGGCCGCTTCGAGGACCTGCGCGGGGTATCGCTCGCGCTCCCCGCCACCGACGCCGGCATCCTGGCCACCGCCAAGGCCATGTTCGAGTGGCGGCGCAAGCATCGCCACTGCGCCAACTGCGGCGAACCCAGTCTCGTCGTCGAGGGCGGCTGGAAGCGGGTCTGTCCAGCCTGCAATGCCGAGCACTTCCCACGAACCGATCCGGTGGTGATCATGCTGGCCGTCCGCGGCGAACGCTGCATGCTGGGCCGCCAGGCGATCTGGCCTGCCGGCATGTTCTCGGCGTTGGCCGGCTTCGTGGAGCCTGGCGAGAGCCTGGAAGAAGCCTGCGCGCGGGAATTGGCGGAGGAGGCGGCGCTCAAGACCCTGTCGGTCCGCTACCACTCCACCCAGCCGTGGCCCTACCCGTCATCGCTGATGATCGGGCTGATCGCCGAGGTCGAGAACGAGGACGCCCGCCCCGACCAGACCGAGCTTGAGGAGGTTCGCTGGTTCAGCCGCGAGGAAGCCCGAAAGCTCCTCGCCGGCGAAATCCCGGGCGTGTGGGCGCCGCCGCCGCTGGCGATCGCCCACCACCTCGTAAAGGCCTGGGCCTTCGAGACCTAGAGAAGCGCGATCACTTCGCGCGCCGACCACACCGTCAGAACTACCGTCCCAAGCGTGAAGACGACGAAGCGAAGTGGCACGATGCCGGTCAGGGTCTGGACCAGCGAATGGACGACACGCAGGCCGAAGTACGCCCAGGCAAACTTGATGTTCAGCGGGTCGGCGTGGCCGACCAGATAGGTGTAGAACGCCAACGCGTAGAAGACCGTCGGCTGCTCCATCAGATGATTGTAGTTGTCGGCGAAGCCCCGCACCCGCGACGGCAGCACGGCCAGGTCCGCCGTGTGTCGCGCGTCCTGCAGCTTGATGCCGGCCTTGGCCATGGCCGGAAAACGGGTCAGGGCCATGACGCCCAGCACCACCATCGACCAGGCCACCAGCAGCAGCACCGGCGCAAGAATACTATCCATGTGAAAAACCTCCCCCGTGGTTAGACGGGGGAGGCTAGTTCACTCAGTTGTTTTGCGAAACTCGCGTTAGAGAACGGCCATCAGCTCGCGCACGGCCCAGATGATCAGCACGATCGTCGAGATCGAGAACACCAGGAAGCGCAGCATCACCCGGTTGACGGTGTTCTGCACGAGGCTGTGGACCACCCGCAGCGCCACGTAGATCCAGGCCAGCGTCACCGCCAGCCCCGAGTCGTGACCGACCGCCGCCGTGTAGAAGGCGAGCGCGTAGAAGATGGTCGGCTGTTCCATCAGGTGGTTGTAGTTGTCCGCCACCTGGCGGGCCGACGCGGGCAGAGCGTCGAGCGAGCCCGGATGACGGGCGTCGTCGGGATTGATGCCGGCTTTCTGCATGGCCGGGATGCGCAGGGCGTACATCCACGCCCAGACGATCAATGACCAGATGATGAGCGCGAGCACAGCGCCCAGCACGGAACCGGTAAGCGAAATTTCCATGAGCTTTGCCTCCCCAGGCATTGTTTAGCGGGGGGAGCTTGGCCTGAACTGCGAAGCTTGGCTAGACGCGGTCGCGGAAGCCGTCGGCCGGATAGACGCCGAGGATTTCGAAGCGCTCGGAGAAGAACTTCAACTCGTCGAAGGCGAGCGCCATGCCTCGGTCCTCGGGCCGGCCCTCGCACTCCGAGTAGAAGAAGGTGGCGGTGAAGGCGCCGCCCTCCATGTAGCTCTCCAGCTTGATCATGTTGACGCCGTTGGTCGCGAAGCCGCCGAGCGCCTTGTAGAGGGCGGCCGGAAGGTTGCGAACGCGGAAGACGAAGCTGGTGATGCACTTCTTCGTATAGTCGGGGCGCGGGGGCTCCTTGCCGCCGGTCATGACCAGGAAGCGAGTGGTGTTGTGCCGCTCGTCCTCGATGTCGCGCTGAAGGATGTCGAGGCCGTAGATCTCGGCCGCCAGCGCCGGCGCGATGGCCGCCCGCGTCGGGTCGGGATTCTGGGCCAGCGCACGCGCCGCGCCGGCGGTGTCGCCGACCGCTTCGGTGGCGACGCCGAGCTTCTTCAGCGACTTGCGGCACTGGTGCAGCGCGATCGCCATCGACGACACCGTCTTGATGTCCGAAAGCTTCGCGCCCTTGTTGGCCATCAGCTGGAAGCGGATCGGCTTGAAGCGCTCGCCGATGATGTGCAGGCCCGAGTTCGGCAGCAGGTGGTGCACGTCGGCGACGCGCCCGGCGATGGAATTCTCCACCGGGATCATGCCGAGCTCGCACTCGCCAGAAGCGATCGCCTCGAACGCCTCCTCAAACGTCGCGCAGGGGCGCGCCTCATGGGTCGGGAAATGCTCGCGGCACGCCTCGTGGCTGTTGGCGCCGGGTTCACCCTGGAAGGCGATCTTGGGAAGGGAGCTCATCGGTCGAGACTCTTTGCGTATTC
>CAMLRH010000222.1 GCA_946482375.1 uncultured Caulobacteraceae bacterium
CGGCGGAGGAGACGCGGAATTCGCCGCCTTCTTCCACGTTCAGCTTCTCGACCACACCGTCGTTTACGATCATCGAGTAGCGCTGCGAGCGCGGGCCCATGCCGAACTTGGAGGCGTCCATGCCAAGGCCGATGGCCTGGGTGAAGGCGCCGTTGCCGTCGGCCAGCATGACGATGTCTTCGCCGACGTTCTGGTTCTCGCCCCAGGCCTTCATGACGAAGACGTCGTTGACCGACACGCAGGCGATGGCGTCGATGCCCTTGGCCCGCAGGTCGGCGGCATGCTCCTTGAAGCCCGGCAGGTGCTTGGCCGAGCAGGTCGGGGTGAAGGCGCCCGGCACCGCCAGCAGCGCCACGCGCTTGCCGCCGAAGACCTCGTCGGTGGAGATCGGCCGCGGGCCTTCCGGTCCGTAGGTCATGAAGGTCGCGTCGGGCAGCCTGTCGCCCTCTTTGATGGCCATGGCCGGTCTCCTCTCTCAATCGGGGCTCAACCGATACATCCCCCGGTCGTGACTTGAAAGCGCCCCATCGCGGCGCAATCCTTGGGCCATGCCTCAGCTGCAGACTGACCCCGACTTCCTGACCGGGCGGCTCCTGGTGGCGATGCCCGGCATCGACGACCCCCGCTTCGAGCGCGCCGTCCTCTACCTCTGCGCCCACAACGAGGAGCACGCCATGGGCTTGGCCGTGAACCGGCCGCTGGAGGGCCTGACCGTGCCGGACCTGCTGGACCGGCTCGGCGTGCAGTCGAACATCCACCTGCCCGAGGACCTTGTCCTGATGGGCGGGCCGGTGGAGCGTGAGCGCGGCTTCGTGCTGCATACCGACGACTATGTCTGCGAGGGCTCCTCGCTGCCGGTGGTCGAGGGCATGGCGCTGACCGCTACCCGCGAGGTGCTGCAGGCGCTGGTCAGCGACACCCGGCCCCGTCGCTCGCTGCTGGCGCTGGGCTACGCCGGCTGGGGGCCCGGCCAGCTGGAGCGCGAGGTGCGCGACAACGTCTGGCTGGTC
Organism: uncultured Caulobacteraceae bacterium; assembly: GCA_946482375.1. The sequence goes on from CAMLRH010000222.1 coordinate 1,011, forward strand.
TGCGAGCCGGACGAGACGCTGATCTTCGGCGCCGACCACGCGCACAAGTGGTCCCGCGCCTTGGAGCGGCTTGGCGTCTCAGCGGCCTGGCTTTCGGGTTCCGCCGGCCGCGCCTAGGCCTTGCGTTTTCGCAGTAAGTTCGTTAAAAAGACCAAGTCACGCACTCAGGATTTTCCGGAGTGCAAAGCTGGGCCTTACAAGGGCCGCAACCCTTTCCTATCTGATCAGGTTGAGGGGGCGGACCAGCCGCTGTGTGTGTCGGTCCGCTTGGGAACGAAAGGGGATAATCCATGGCTACCAACGCACTCGCGGTCATGACGCCGGAAGGCGGCCTGTCCCGATACCTGTCGGAAATCCGCAAGTTCCCCATGCTGGCCAAGGATGAGGAATTCATGCTGGCCAAGGCCTGGAAGGAACACCAGGACCCCGACGCCGCCCATCGTCTCGTCACCTCCCACCTGCGCCTCGTGGCCAAGATCGCCATGGGCTACCGCGGCTATGGCCTGCCGATCGGGGAAGTGATCTCCGAGGGCAACGTCGGCCTGATGCAGGCGGTCAAGAAGTTCGAGCCCGACAAGGGCTTCCGCCTGGCCACCTACGCCATGTGGTGGATCCGCGCCTCGATCCAGGAATACATCCTGCGCAGCTGGTCGCTCGTGAAGATGGGCACCACGGCGGCGCAGAAGAAGCTGTTCTTCAACCTGCGCAAGGCCAAGTCGGAAATCAGCGCCCTGGAAGAGGGTGATCTGCGTCCCGAACACGTCACCGCCATCGCCACCAAGCTCGGCGTGCTGGACGAGGAAGTCATCTCCATGAACCGCCGGCTCTCCGGCGGCGACGCCTCGCTGAACGCGCCGATGCGCGCCGACGGCGAGAGCGAGTGGCAGGACTGGCTTGCCGACGAGAACCAGGTCTCGCAGGAGACGCTGGTCGCGGAAGAGGAAGAGAAGTCGATCCGCATGAGCCTGCTCGAAGAGGCGATGGCGGAGCTGACCGACCGCGAAAAGCACATCCTCACCGAGCGTCGGCTGAAGGACGATCCGACCACGCTGGAAGAGCTGGCGGGGCAGTACGGCGTCAGCCGCGAGCGCGTGCGCCAGATCGAGGTGCGCGCATTCGAAAAGCTGCAGAAGACGATGCGCGCGGCGGCCACTGAACGCAATTTGGTGGACGCGTAAAGCCCTTCCCCCTGGATGGGGGAAGGGTTTGGGATGGGGGTGGGATGCTGTCCGCGACCACTCCCGTCCGCAGCAATTTTCGGAACCTTTCCCACCCTCATCCCCGGCCCTTCCCCCATCCAGGGGGAAGGGAGTTACGGAGCAAACGGGTCGCGCATCAGGATGGTGTCGTCACGCTGGGGTGACGTGGATAACAAGGCGACCGGGGCCTTGATCAGCTCCTCGATGCGGCTGACGTACTTAACGGCGTTGGCGTTGAGGTCGCGGAAGCTGCGCACGCCGCCGGTGCTTTCGGTCCAGCCTTCCATCTCTTCGTAGATCGGCTCCGCCGCCGCCTGGTCCTTGAGGCTGGACGGCAGGTAGTCAAACACCTTCTCCCCGATCCGGTAGCCGACGCAGATTTTCAGCGTCGGCAGACCATCCAGCACATCGAGCTTGGTCAGCGCGATGCCGTCGATGCCGTTGATGGCGACGGACTGGCGGACCAGCACCGCGTCGAACCAGCCGCAACGGCGGGGACGGCCGGTGTTGACGCCGACCTCGCCGCCGACGGTGGCCAGGTGCTTGCCGACGTCATCGGTCAGTTCGCAGGCGAACGGTCCCTCGCCGACGCGGGTGGTGTAGGCCTTGACGATGCCCAGCACATAGCCCGGGCCCTTGGGCCCCATGCCGCCGCCCGCGGCCGCCTGGCCGGCGACGGTGTTGGAGCTGGTCACGTAGGGATAGGTGCCGTGATCGACGTCGAGGAAGGCGCCCTGCGCGCCCTCGAACAGGATGTGCTGGCCGTCGCGGTGAGCCTCGTCGAGCACGCGCCAGGCCGGCTGCACGAAGGGCAGGATCTTCGGCGCGATCTCGAGCAGCTGGGCGAGTAGCGCGTCGGGGTCGATGGGTTCGAGGCCGAGACCGGCGCGGAGCGGATCATGGTGGGCGCGCAGGCGGTCGATCTTGATCCGAAGGTCGTCCTCGTTGGCGAGGTCGCAGACGCGGATCGCGCGGCGGCCGACCTTGTCCTCGTAGGCGGGACCGATGCCCCGCCCGGTCGTTCCGATCTTGGCCCCCTCCGTGGCGGCCGCCTCGCGGGCGACGTCCAGCGCCGGGTGGATCGGCAGGATCAGGCAGGCGTTGTCGGCGACGACCAGCATCTGCGGCGTGATCTCGACGCCCTGCGCGCCCACCTTCTCGATCTCCTTGATCAGGTGCCAGGGGTCGACGACGACGCCGTTGCCGATGACCGACAGCTTGCCCTGGACGACGCCGGAAGGGAGCAGCGAGAGCTTGTAGGTCTGGTTGCCCACCACCAGCGTGTGGCCGGCGTTGTGGCCACCCTGGAACCGCACGACGACATCAGCGCGGTTCGACAGCCAGTCGACGATCTTGCCCTTGCCCTCGTCGCCCCACTGGGCGCCGACCACGGTGACGTTGGCCAATTAACCTGATCCCCTCGAAAAGCCGCGCGGCTTCTAACCCGCGACGGCCCTCGCGGAAAGGGTCAGGCGCCGGCCTTCTGCGCGAACGCCCAGCCGGCGTTGGCGAGCAGCGGCACGCGCGCTTCCATCAGCGAGGCGTGGGCGGACGCGGCCGTGCCGTCGCGCACCCGCCCGACGATGCCCTGACAGATGCCGGCCAGCCGGAACAGGTTGTAGGAGAAATACCAGTCGAGCTGCGGCAGGCCGGAGCGCCCAGTCAGACGGCAATACTCGGCGACATATTCCTCGACCGTCGGGATTCCGTAGCTCTTCAGGTCGTCGATGCCGGAGAGCCCGCCGCGCTGGTCGGACGGCATGATCCAGTTCATCAGGAGGTAGGTGAAGTCGGCCAGCGGATTGCCGAGCGTCGACAGCTCCCAGTCCAGCACGGCGATCACGCGCGGCTCGGTCGGATGCAGGATCATGTTGTCGAGGCGATAGTCGCCGTGGACGATCGAGGTCTGGTCGTCGTCGGGCGTCGTCGCCGGCAGCCATTCCATCAGCCGGTTCATGGAGTCGATGCTGGTGGTCTCCGAGGCCATGTACTGTTTGGTCCAGCGGTCGATCTGGCGGGCGAAGTAGTTGCCCGGCTTGCCGAAGTCGCCGAGGCCGATGGCCTGGTAATCCGTGGTGTGCAGGCGGGCCAGCGTCTCCAGCTTGGCCTGGTAGATGGCTCGGCGCTCGTCCGGCTCGTACTCCGGCAGCGTGCCGTCCCAGAGGATGCGGCCCTCCACGTTGTCCATGACGTAGAACATGGTGCCGATGACGTCGTCGTCGGTGCAGAGCGCATAGGCTCGCGCCACCGGAAAACCGGTCTTGCCGAGCGCCGAGATCACCTTGAACTCGCGGTCGACGGCATGCGCCGAGGGCAGCAGCTTGCCGGGGGGCTTCCTGCGAAGGACGTAGCGCTTCGACGGCGTGACGAGCTGGTAGGTGGGGTTCGACTGGCCGCCCTTGAACTGGCGCACCTCCAGCGGGCCTTCGTAGCCTTCGACATTCGCCTTCAGCCAGGCCTCCAGCCTGGCCTCGTCGATG
>CAMLRH010000223.1 GCA_946482375.1 uncultured Caulobacteraceae bacterium
GGAAGCGGATGTAGTGGAAGAAGCAGCGGCGCAGGAAGGCGTCCGGCAGCTCCTTTTCGTTGTTCGAGGTGATGATGACGACCGGACGCACCTTGGCGGCGATCGTCTCGTCGGTCTCGTAGACGTAGAACTCCATCCGATCGAGCTCCTGGAGGAGGTCGTTCGGAAATTCGATGTCGGCCTTGTCGATCTCGTCGATCAGCAGGACAGGGCGCTGCGGGGCTTCGAAGGCTTCCCAGAGCTTGCCCTTCTTGATGTAGTTCTTGACGTCCTTGACCCGCTCGTCGCCGAGCTGGCTGTCGCGCAGGCGCGTGACGGCGTCGTATTCGTAGAGGCCCTGGTTGGCCTTGGTCGTCGATTTGATGTGCCAGGTGATCAGCGGCGCGTTCAGCGCCTTGGCCACCTCGTAGGCCAGCACCGTCTTCCCGGTGCCGGGCTCGCCCTTGATGAGCAGCGGCCGCTCCAGCGCGATGGCGGCGTTGACGGCGACTTTCAGATCGTCGGTGGCGACGTAGTCGCGCGTACCCTCGAAACGGGAGGTCATCAGCAGGCTATCCCCAAACAATTCGAACAAACGTTCAAATGAGGGATAGCAAGCTAATGGCCCGCTGGCGAGGCGCCAAGGCCTGCCGCTGGGTTAGTCGGCGCCGGGATTGATCGAGACGGGATCGCTGGCCGGGAAGGTTTCCTTCAGGCCGTGGTCGAGTTCGCGCTCGGTTTCCTTGCGGCCCTTGGGCTCGGGCGCGAGGTCGGGGTCGCGGTCCTTGAAGCTGGCGGGTTCGGCCGGCTTCACGTCGCCCTCGACGTCTTCGCGTTCCAGTTCGTCGGCGTCCTTCAGGTCGGTTTCCTGCGGCCGTTCGTTGCGCGGGTCCATGATGAACTCCCTGGGGGTAGGCAAGGCCAAGCCTTGCTGTTGGCGGATTCAACCCTTCCCGGCGCCCTTCGTTCCTTTGCGGGCGTGGCTTGAAACCGCCATCGTCGCGGGTTAGCGGGACTCCATGGAGCATGAGATCGAGCCCAAAGAGGAACGCCAGGATCGCCGCGGGCTGTTCGTGGCCGGCGGCCTCGTCGCCCTGGTGGCGGGTCTCGGCCTCGCCTTCCTGATCGTCTCGCGCGACGACGGCTCCTCGCGCCCGCCGCCTGCCTCGCAGGGTGGGCTGGTGGTGCAGGCGACACGGCCCGAGGATGACGGCAAGCTCGGCCCGCTGCGCTGCTTCGTCAGCGGTCAGTTCGTCGGCGAGCTGACCTTGGCCCAGTGCGCCGAGCGCAACGGCGTCGCCACCGGCTCGCTGGACGTCGGCCTCGACGAGACCGGCGCCCTGGCCGCGGCCGATGTCGCCGGCACGGTGCTGACCCCGTTGCCGCCGGACGCCGCCGGCCAGCCGGTCAATCCCGTCAACCCGCCGCCGCCCGTGGAGGCGCCGTCCGCGCCGACGGCTATCGCCACCTGCTGGCGCTACACGCCGAACGGCTGGCGCGCGGTCGGCGACATGGATCGCGGCGCCTGCGTCTCCAACCTCTACGAAGGCGTCTGCGAGGATCGCGGCGCGGCCCTCTACGGCCGCTGGGGCGAGCAGACCGTGCGCCTGGTCACCGGCCGGGTGGAGATTTCAAGCGACAACCGCCGTTTCCGCACGCTGGTGGAACAGGGTCCGGGCTGTTCGCTGGCGCGAACGAACTGACAGGGATGAACAAGCCAATGCGCGCATTAGCCCTTCTTGCCGCCCTGCTGGTGGTTCCGATCGGCGCCTGCGCCAAGCGGCTGGAAGCCCCGGCCGACCTTGGCGTCTGCTACGCGCTGAGCTTCGACAAGAACGGCGAGGCCAAGTTCAACCCGGTCGCCGAGAACATGCCGAACATGGAGAACTGCGCCGCCCAGCTCGAGGGCATGCGGCTGCGGTTCTCGCGCATGGGGGCCTACATGCGCGAGGTGACGGGCTCCTATCAGGGCACATTTATCTTCGTGAAGCCGGAGGGGATCTTCGTCTCCCGCACCTACGAAGGCGCCCAGTACCCGGCGCTGGTCCGCACTGGCGACGGCCGCTTGGCCGTGCCGGGCGCAATGCCTGTGGAGTAATGCCCGCGAACGTGAACGGAATGAGAACATTCCGCTAGACTCCCGGTTGCGGCGTGCTAGCGTCGCTCCGTAGATTCCGGCGCGCCGCCGGCCCGATGGGCGGGCCAGGCGGGAAAGGTCGCCGGGCGTGAAGGGAGCTTCGCCATGGCGGGCAGCGTCAACAAGGTCATTCTGATCGGCAACTTGGGAGCCGATCCCGAAATCCGCACCCTCAATTCCGGCGACCGCGTCGCCAACCTGCGGGTCGCCACCTCCGAGAGCTGGCGCGACCGCGCGTCGGGCGAGAAGAAGGAGCGCACCGAGTGGCACCGGGTGGTGATCTTCAACGACAACCTGGTGAAGGTGGCCGAGAACTACCTGCGCAAGGGCTCGAAGGTGTACCTCGAAGGCGCCATCCAGACCCGCAAGTGGACCGACCAGTCGGGGCAGGAGAAATACTCCACCGAGGTCGTGCTGCAGAAGTTCCGCGGCGAGCTGACCATGCTCGACGGCAAGGGCGAGGGCGGTTCGTCCGGCGACGACTACTTCTCCAGCGGCCCCCGCGCCCAGCCCTCCGGCCCGCGCGAGGACTTCTCCGCCGACCTGGACGACGAGATTCCGTTCTAGGAACCCTCCTCCCTCGAGGGGAGGAGGGCAAAGGGTGTGGCCGCTGAGTTGGGGCGGTGAGCTCTGTTGGGCTCAGAGCCAAACGCGCGCTTCCGAAAGCGCTACGGCCACACCCCCATCCCCGGCCCTTCCCCCCTCGAGGGGGAAGGGAGGTTACCACCTTGTAATCCCGCCAAGCCTTGCCCGGCGGGCGGGGGGATGGTGAGTTATGCGCCAAAGTCCCCCCGGAGCTCCCGTAATGTCTGAACTTTCCCGCCGCGACGTTCTCGCCGGTTCGGTCCTGCTCGCCGGCCTGGCCGCGACCCCCGCCTTCGCCCAGAGCGCCGGCGACGTGCCCACGACCTGGGACCTGACCGAACTCTATCCGACCGAGGCCGCCTGGGCGGCCGAGCGGCAGGCGATCCTCGACGCGCTGCCGGGCATCGAGCGCTACAAGGGCCGCCTGGGCGAAAGTCCGGCGACGCTGCGCGAGGCGATGGAAACCATCTCCATCCTCAACCGCCGCTACCAGCGGCTGGCGACCTATTCCTCGCTGAAGGCCGACGAGGACACCCAGATCGCCGCCAACCAGGAGCGCGACCAGCTGGCCGTGGCGCTGGGCTCGCGGTTCGGCGAAGCGGTCGCCTGGGTCGACCCGGAGCTGCTGACGGTGGGTCCCGAGAAGATCCGCTCGTTCATTGGCGCCGACCCGGGCCTGGCCAACTTCCGGTTCTCGCTGGAGAACACGCTGCGCCGCGCGCCGCATACGCTTGGCGAGGAAGCCGAGAAGGTGCTGGCCGCCGCCCAGAACCCGATCGCGGGCATTTCCTCGACCCGCGGCCAGCTCGCCAACTCCGACATTCCGTGGCCGGAAGTGACGCTGAGCGACGGCAAGAAAGTCCGGCTCGACGCCCAGGGTTACGGCGTCGGCCGCACCTCGACGAACCGCGCCGACCGCAAGCTTGTCTTTGATCAGTACTGGGGCGCCTACCGGACCTACGAGTCGACGTTCGGCTCGGCGCTTACCGCCCAGGTCAACGCCGACATCTTCGGGGCCCGCAGCCGCAAGTACCCCAGCGCGGTCGCCGCCGCCCTGTCGCCGGCCAACATTCCGGTCGAGGTCTACAAGACGCTGGTCGCCGAGACCAACGCCGGCCTGCCGGTGCTGCACCGCTACTTCGACGTCCGCCGGCGGCTCCTGAAGCTGCCCGACATGCACTACTACGACATCTATCCGCCGGTGACGGCGATCGACCGCGCCTTCACCATCGGCGAGGCGCGCGACCTGACGCTGGCGGCCGTGCAGCCGCTCGGCAAGGAATACGTCGACCTCCTGCGCAAGGGTATCAACAGCCGCTGGACGCACGTTTATCCCAACAAGGGCAAGCGGTCGGGCGCCTACATGAACCCCGGCGCCTATGACGTGCACCCCTACCTGCTGCTCAACCACACCGACGACTACGACGGCGTCTCGACCTTCGCCCACGAGTGGGGCCACGGCATGCACACGGTGCTGGCCGCCAAGGCCCAGCCGTTCGAACTCTACGGCTATCCGATCTTCACCGCCGAGGTCGCCTCGACCCTGAACGAGCAGCTGCTGGCCCGGCACATGCTGGCGGGGGCTAAAACCAACGCCGAGAAGCTGTTCTATCTCGACGCGGTGCTGGAGAGCTTCCGCGGCACCTTCTTCCGCCAGACCATGTTCGCGGAGTTCGAGCTGGCCATCCACGAAGCCGTCGAGGCCGGCAAGGCGCTGTCGGGCGAGACCATGACGGCGATGTATCTCGACCTGCTCAAGCGCTACCACGGCCCGAACGTGGTCATCGACCCGCACTACGCCATCGAGTGGGCGGGCATTCCGCACTTCTACTACAACTTCTACGTCTACCAGTACGCGACCTCGATCGCGGCCTCGGTGTTCTTCGACGACCAGATCCAGCGCGGCGGCGCGAAGGCGAGGGACACCTATCTCAACGACCTGCGGGCGGGC
>CAMLRH010000224.1 GCA_946482375.1 uncultured Caulobacteraceae bacterium
GCGGCATCGTCTATATCGACGAAGTCGACAAGATCAGCCGCAAGTCGGACAACCCCTCGATCACCCGCGACGTGTCGGGCGAGGGCGTCCAGCAGGCGCTGCTGAAGATCATGGAAGGCACCGTCGCCTCCGTGCCGCCGCAGGGCGGGCGCAAGCATCCGCAGCAGGAGTTCCTGCAGGTCGACACGACCAACATCCTGTTCATCTGCGGCGGCGCCTTCGCGGGCCTGGAGAAGATCATCTCCGGCCGCGGCCAGGGCACCTCGATCGGCTTCGGCGCCAAGGTCCAGGACCCGGACGAACGGCGCACGGGCGAGATCCTGCGCGGCGTGGAGCCGGACGACCTGCTGCGCTTCGGTCTGATCCCCGAGTTCATCGGCCGTCTGCCGGTCATCGCGACGCTGGAGGACCTCGACGAGGACGCCCTCGTGAAGATCCTGACCGAGCCGAAGAACGCTCTGGTCAAGCAGTACCAGCGCCTCTTCGACATGGAGAACGTCGGCCTGCAGTTCACCGACGACGCCCTGCATGCGATCGCCAAGAAGGCCATCACCCGCAAGACCGGCGCGCGCGGCCTGCGTTCGATCATGGAAGGCATCCTGCTCGAGACCATGTTCGAGCTGCCGAGCTACGACGGCGTCGAGGAGGTGGTGGTCAACGGCGAGGTCATCGAGGGCCGCGCCCAGCCGCTGGTCATCTACGCCGAGAAGAAGGCGGGCGGCGCGAGCGCTTAAGGGCGCTCCACCGCGAGAGAATTGAGGGCGTGGCTTCGGCCGCGCCCTTTTTCGTTTAGGGAGGCTCCGCGATGAGTGAATTGACCATCTGGACCCTGGACTGGGCGCCTGAAGGGCCGCGTGGCTTCGTGCGCGACATGCGGTTGCGGTGGGCGTGCGAGGAGGCCGGCTTCCCTTACGCCGTCCGGACCGTCCCGTTCGACGATCGCCACACCAATCATCTCGACCGCCAGCCGTTCGGCCAGGTTCCGTATCTGGACGACGGCGAACTGAAGCTGTTCGAAAGCGGCGCCGCGCTTCTGCACTTGGCGCGCAAGAGCGACGCGCTGATGCCGCGCGATCCGGCTGGAGAGGCGGAAGCCCTGCAGTGGACCATCTCCGCGCTCAACTCGGTCGAGATGGTCACCGTGCCTTGGTGGTTTCTGACGATCTCGGGTCAGCCGGACAATGCGCTGACCGGATGGATGACCCAGCGTCTCGGCCACATCGAAGACGTCCTGAGCGGGCGGGAATGGCTCGGGGCCGGCCGCTTCACCGTCGCGGACCTGCTGATGGCCGATGTGCTGCGGGTGCCGCTGGTCCGCGCGTTCGGCGACCGGCCGGTGACGGAGGCTTATGTTGCCCGCGTCACCGACCGGCCCGCGTTCAAGAAGGCTCACGCCGACCAGATGGCGCTGTTCGAAGCGGCCGACGCGTCGCGCGATCAGGCAGGGGCGTAGGTCAGCCGGATCACGTCGCCGTCGAAGCGGTCAGTCCCGACAAGGCGCAGTCGGGGCCGGGGACCGGCGAAGTAGGGCTTGCCGTGGCCCAGCACGACCGGGTGGGTGTAGAGCCGGTACTCGTCGATGAGGCCAAGGTCGGTCAGGGCCTGCGCCACCTCCGGGCCCGCGACCTCGATCACGCCGCTGTGCTCGTCCTTCAGCCGCTGGATCGCCTGCCCAAGATCGCCCTCGACCAGGGTGGCGTTGGGACCGACTGACTTCAGGGTGCGGGACACCACCCATTTGGGCTTGCTTCGCCACGCCTCGGCGTATTCGCGCTCGTCCGCGCCCCAGGTCGGGTCCTCGTCGTCCCAGTAGCGCATCACCTCGTACATGCGCCGCCCGTATATGCTGCCCGTCAGCTGGCGCACGTCCTCGATGAAGTGCCGGAAGAGGCCCGGCTCCGGCCCGAATTTGTCGTGGTCGACGTAGCCGTCCAGGGACTGGTTCAACGCAAAGACCAGCTTCGCCATGCTTCACATCTCCATTCGAACTCAGACTAGCTGGAGCTGACCCCGCGTCTAGCGAAGCCGCCGCCGCCGGTGCGAAGATGACCTTGCGTCACTCGCCAGAAGCGTCCCTACTTACATGGATGTAAGCAAGCGATTCAGGGACGAAAGCTAATGGACACAATGGCGCTTCAGGATGCCGGCGTCGGCGCGGTTGGAGGGTTCTTTATTTCCCTCCTCATCCTCTACAGGCTCGTTGGGGCGGGAGACGCCGACTATCAGCGCGTCCCGGTCGCGCGCCGGTGGCGGATTATCGGCCTCTCGACGCTGCTGGGCGCGGTGCTGGTGTGGATCTACGGCGTGCTCCGCGAGCCGACGACCGCGTTCGATATCGCCGTCGGCGCGGTGGCGGGGTTTTTCATCGCGCTGCTCATCCTCTGGCGTATCGGCGGGTCGGATGAAGCCTACCAGCGCATCACCACGGCGCGCCGTTGGGGCATCATCGGCATCAGCGTCGCCATCGGCGCCGTGCTGATGGGGGTCTACGGCTACATCCGCTGACGCTTACGCCGCCTCCAGCGCCTCGCCGGCCATGGTGATGCGGTGCATGAGGCGGTAGTGGCCGTGGTAGTCGTTCTTGGCGAAGTGCCAGGAGGCGCGGTTGTCCCAGATGGCGACCGAGCCTTCTTCCCAGACGAAGGTGTGGACGCGGTCCTTCGAGATCGCGTGGGCGTAGAGGTCCATCAGCAGCGGCAGGCTTTCCTCACGGGTCTGGCCCTCGAAGCGGATCGTGAACGCCGGATTCACATAGAGCACCGGCTTGCCGCTGCCCGGATGCTTGATGATGACTGGGTGGATGGTTTCGGGCAGGTCTTCGCTGCCTGACATGACCTTCTGGTCGGTCTGGGCGTAGGCGCCGCCTTCGCCGAAGATGTGGGCGGACGAGTGGATCGCCTTCATGCCGCGCAGCTTCGTCTGAAGCTCGGGCGCGAGGGTGTCGTATGCGGCGTACATGTCGGCGAACAGGGTGTCGCCGCCGCTGGGGGGCAGCTTGCGCGCCACCAGGATCGAGCCCATCGCGGGTTCGCGGTCATAGCTGTGGTCGGTATGCCAGCCGCCGCCGATGTTGACGACCTGGGCCTCGGTCTTCTCGACCTTGGCGATCATCGGGTAGGCGGCGTCGGCCGGGAAGTAGCGGTTGACGTCGATAGGCGCGAACCGCTCGGCCAGCGCGATGTGCTGCTCGGGCGTGATCGACTGGCCGCGGAAGAACAGCACGCCGTGGTCGAACAGCGCCTGGCGTAGCGCCGTGCCTTCGGCGTCGGTGAGGTTGGTCAGGTCGATGTCACGCACGATGGCGCCGCAGCCGTCGGCCTTCTCGATCTTCAGTGCGGTGGCGAGCATGGCGTCCTCCCTTGTTGACGCCATTGGGACACAGCTCTGGCGGCCGCATTGTCACTGAGGTTACAGTTGATGGATGGATGTCACCGCCATTCCCTGGTTCGCCGCGCTTGAGCCGACCTTGCGCTCAGACCTCATCACGCGTGGCCGCTTGAAGCGCTGCGCCGCCGGCGAGTGGCTGCATGGCGAGGGCGATGAGGAGACCGGGCTGATCGCCGTGCTGGAGGGGGCGCTGCACCTCTATTCGCAGGCGCCGGGCGGGCGTGAGGTGCTGCTCGGCCAGCTGCCGGCGGGCACGGTGATGGGCCAGAGCGCGGTGCTTGGCGGTGGGCCGAGGCTGGTGACGGCGATCGCGGCGACCGACGCCCGGCTGTTCCTGCTCTCCGACCGCGCCCTGCGCGAGGCGGCGGCCGGCCACCCGATGCTCTGGCGCAGCCTTTCGCAGCTGGTCTACGGCCAGCTTCGCGCGGCGCTGGCGGGCTGGGCCGAGATGATCGGGCTTGGGCCTCGCGAGCGGATGATTTCCCGCCTGCTGCAGATGTCCGACGGCCGCTCGGTGTCGCTCTCGCAATCGGCGCTGGCCGAGATGGTGGGCGTCACCCGCAAGGCGGTGAACGGCTGGCTGCGAGGGCTGGAGGAAGAGGGGCTGGTGAGACTCGGTTACGGCCGCATCGAGGTCAAGGACCGCCGCGCGCTTGAGCGGATGCTGGCCGACTGAGATATGAGGCCGCTATGGCCAACCTGTTCGACGTGCTCACCGCCAATGCCGACCCCGCCGCGCCCTTCCTCGAACGGCCGGACGGCGCTGTCGACACCTACGCCGACCTGATGGCGCATACGGCGCATCTGGCCAACGCGTTGGTCGCGCGCGGGGTGAAGCCTGGCGACCGGGTGGCGTGCCAGGTCGAGAAGAGCCCCGAGAACCTCTACCTTTACCTGGCGACGGTGCGGGCCGGCGGGGTGTTCCTGCCGCTCAACACCGCCTATACGGCCGCCGAGCTCGACTACTTCATCGGCGATGCCGAACCGGCGCTGGTGGTGAAGGACGAGGTGCTGGTCGACCTCGTCGAAGAGGCGAGGGGGTTTTCGACCGAGTTCGCCACCGTCGCCCGGGAGGACAGCGACCTCGCCGCCATCTGCTACACCTCGGGCACGACCGGCCGGTCCAAGGGGGCGATGCTGACGCATGCCAACCTGGCCTCGAACGCTCGCACGCTGACGGAGCTCTGGCGCTTCACGGCGAAGGACGTGCTGATCCACGCCTTGCCGATCTATCACGTGC
>CAMLRH010000225.1 GCA_946482375.1 uncultured Caulobacteraceae bacterium
AAGGGCTTCTAACCCGGCTTCGGTCCCCTTCGAACCCGGCTTCACTCGGGGCGGCAGGTTTTCCCTGCCGCCTCGAACTTTTTCCGTTCCCATGTGGGGTGTTTCGGCTGATTTGCCTCTTTGGCTCCTGAGGGGAGTGCGGCTTGCTCCCGTGAAGGGAACGGAGTTGGCTTCGGGCATGGCTGTGCCGCCGCGTCATCGGGAGGATGCGCCAGACAATCGGCGCGACGATGACCTGCGCGTGTGGATCGAGGAGTACGGGCCGGCGCTGCGCCGCTACTTCGAGAAGCGGGTGACGCCGGCCGAGGCTGAAGATCTGGTGCAGGACGTCTTCCTGTCCATGCAGGTGCGCGGTGGCGCCGACGGCATCGACAACGTCCGTGGCTATCTGTTCCGCGTCGCGGCCAACGTACTGGCCAGGCGCCGCTACAGCTATCCGCCGTTGGGGCGGCCGCTGGCGCCCATGGATGAGCGCATCGAGGAACTGTCGCCCGAGCGCGTTCTGCTGGGGAAGGAGGCGCTGGATCGGCTGCTCGATGCGCTCGATGGCCTTCCGCCCCGGGCGCGCGAGGCGCTGTTGCTGCATCGGTTCGAGGAGGCGACCTACGCCTCGGTGGCGCGCCGCATGGGCATCACCGTCAGCGCCGTCGAACGACTGATCACCCGGGCGCTGCGTCAGGTGGCGGCCGGGCTGGAGGCGCGGTCATGATCGGCACGCGCCAAAGAGAGGGCTACGATATCGACCATCTGGCGGCGCGCTGGTACGCCCGACAGCGCTCCGGAGAGATGACGGGGGCTGACGAACAGGCGATGCAGGCCTGGCTCGAGGCCGATCCGCAGCATCGCGCCGCCTATGACTCCGTCGCCATGGCGTGGAGCGCGCTGGCCGTCGCCCGCGACCATCCTCGCCTGCTGGCCATGCGTGAAGCCCTGCCGCCCGAGCCGCCCCGGCTGCTTGCCCGGTTCGTGATCCGCAGGGCCATCGCCGCGGCTCTTGTGGCCGGCGTGCTGGGCGTAGCGGCTTCAACGGCGTGGATCGCATGGGGCCCATCCAGCAGACTCGCCGACCAGGCCTTCCAGACCGGCGTCGGTCAGAAGACAACCGTCAGCCTGCCCGACGGAACCGAGGTGACGCTGAATACCGGCACCCGCCTGCGCACCAGGGCGGACGCCGAGCGGCGGCTCGTGTACCTCGACCAGGGGCAGGCCTATTTCAAGGTCGCCAAGAACCGCGCCCATCCCTTTGTCGTCCACGCGGGCGGACGGACGATCACGGCGCTCGGCACCGCCTTCGACGTGCGCGTCGGCCCTGATCGTTTTTCGGTGACCCTGGTCGAAGGGAAGGTGAGGGTGGAGCAGCCGGTCCGTCCGGCTGACACCGCCGCCGCACCCGCGCGCGCCAGGCCCACGATCGAGGCGACCGAACTCGCGCCCGGCTCCGAGTTGACCGCGATCGACGATGAACAGTGGACGGTGGCCCGCACCGATACGGCCAAGGTCACCGGCTGGGTGCGCGACCAGCTGATCTTCGAGCGCGAGCCGCTGTCGGCGGTGGTCGAGGAGATGAACCGGTATTCGGTGCGCAAGATCGTCATCGCCGACGCCTCGGTCGCCGGCACGCTGGTCAGTGGCAATTTCCGTCCGGGCGACGTCGAGGGCTTCGCCCAGGCCATTGAAGCCTATCGCTACGGCGCCATTTCGGCCGAGACCCCGCAGATGATCGAGCTGTCGGAGCCGCCGGCCAAGTAAAATTCCAGTTCTGTGTGGGGTGTTTTTCCCGCTTTGCCTCTTTGGGTCACATGAGGGCTGCGGCCCGACAAACAAAGGGGGGAGTAATATGAGCCGGACACGGAAGCATTACGCGCGTCTTCTCTGTGGCGTCGCGGCGTCGGCGTTCATCGCGAGCGCGGGGGCCGCGCATGCCGAAGATCGTTTCGACATTGCCCCTCAGCCGCTCGCCACCGCGCTGAAGGAATTTGGCATGAAGACCGGCCAGCCGGTCCTCTATGGCCCCGCGCTTGCCGACAACAAGGTGTCCGCGCCGGTCGTGGGCGCTGTCGACGCCGAGGCGGCCCTGATCGCCATGCTCGAGGGCACGGGCCTCTCGTATCGGCGCAGCGGCGATACCTTCCTCATCGAAAAGGTCGATACCGGCCCCCAGTCCGGAGGCGCCGGGGGGGACGGCGCTGAGGTCGATGTGCTGGTCGTCACCGCGCAGAAGAAGGAAGAGCAGATCCAGGACGTGCCGATCGCCATTTCGGCGTTCACGCAGAAATCCCTGGACGCGCAAAAGATCGAAGGTGGGCCGGATCTGCTGAAGGCAATTCCGAACGTCGCCTTCTCGAAGACCAACTTCAGCGGCTACAACTTCTCGATCCGGGGGATCGGGACGAAGGCGGTCTCAGCCACTACCGATCCCGCCGTGGCAGTGTCGTTCAACAACACCACCCTGATCGTCAATCGGCTGTTCGAGCAGGAATACTATGACGTCCAGCGCGTCGAGGTGCTGCGCGGGCCGCAGGGCACCCTCTATGGGCGCAACGCAACCTCCGGCGTCATCAACGTCATCAGCGAGCGTCCCAAGCTGGACGAGTTCGAGGCCGACCTCAAGCTGGAGGTGGGCAACTACAACGCGCGGCGTGCGCGCGGCATGATCAATCTGCCCGTCGGCGATCGCTTCGCCGTCCGCTTCGCCGGCGCGCTGACCAAGCGCGACGGCTATGGCACGAACGAGGCGGCCGACGATCCGCTGGTGATGAACGACGTGCGTCCGGACGTGGACGATCGCGACCTCTGGTCCACCCGCCTCAGCCTGGGCTGGGAGCCGATCGACAGCATTCGCGTCAATGTCCTATGGGAGCACTTCGCCGAGGACGACCAGCGGGTCCGCACCTCCAAGCAGCTCTGCCACCACGACGCCGGGCCTCAGACCGTCGGCGACTTCGACTGGGCCGACCCGACCCCCATCACTTTCCCCTTCCCGCCGTTCGAGCTCGAGCCGGGTATCGGCGCCCGCGCGCCGACCTCGCAAGGGTGCCTGCCGGGTTCGCTCTATGACGAAGGCGCGTTCGGTACGCCCAACGGCGCCTCGCTGCCCTACATC
This sequence comes from uncultured Caulobacteraceae bacterium, assembly GCA_946482375.1. Next base: position 3,104 of record CAMLRH010000225.1, read on the forward strand.
GCTTCTGTGAATTTTGCGACGAGCCTCGGCGGCATCGCCCGGAACGCCGGCTCGGGGCTGGGATGGAGCCCGTTCTATTACGACGCCGCCAACAACGCGCCGCGCTGTCCGCTGGATCTGTTCTACAGCGTGCTGCTGCCGATCAATGCCTGCCAGCCCGACCCGTACGGCAACCGTCGCCAGTCAGACGATCTGCGCACTATCCATTCGGCCATCGAGCCGGTCTATAAAGCGGATGCCGACATCTTCGAGCTTTCCGTCGACATCGACCTGACGGACTCCCTGACCCTGACGTCTCAGACCGTCTATTCTACCGACGAATACTATGCAAGCCAGGACTTCAACCGTTACTCGACGGTGCCGATCTGGAACGACTCGGCGATCGCCTGTGGCGAGTCCATGGGCATCTTCGGCAAGTACGCGGCCGACTGCAGCGCCAATGCCACCCGTCGGTACTATGACGGGTTCTACGACATCACACCTGGCGGGATCTTCACCGATCCGCAGCTTGGTCCGTCACCGTCGTTGATGGGCCAGGACCTGTCGGAGGTTTCGAGCACCCAGTTCAACCAGGAAGTCCGGCTGGCTTCGAATTTCGACTCGAAATGGAACTTCAGCCTGGGGTCGAACTTCACCCACTTCGAAACGATGAACGACTACTATGTCTTCATCAACGCGCTCAGCCTGTTCACTCACTTCTTCCCGTTCAACACCGACAACGTGAACTGTGACTGGGAATGGCTTGAGCAGAACCAGTTGGATTACGATCCAGAGATCGGCGACCCGCACCAGCAGGCGTGCGTCTACGTCGATCCCAACCCGCTGAGCTCGATCGACGGAAGCGGGCACAACTACTTCCGCAGCGCCAACCCGTATGAGCTGACCTCATCGGCCATTTTCGGCGAGCTGTACTGGCAGGCCACCGAGACGCTGAAGGTCACTGTCGGCGCCCGCATGACCTGGGACCGCAAGGTGTTCACCCCGATCCCCAGCCAGCTGCTGCTCCACGACTATCGCTGGGACCTGGTGCCCGAGGGCGGCGGTCCCGAGACCTGCACCTACGGAGCCGAATTCTGTCCCTTGGCCGGGACCGGCGTCGGCGGGCGAGGCTCTGTCCCGCTTCCGGACATCGTGCAGGAATGGCGCGAGCCGACCGGGCGCATCATCGTCGACTGGAAGCCGGACCTCAGCTTCACGGACGAGACGATGGTCTATGGCTCCATCGCCCACGGCTACAAGGGCGGCGGCGCCAATCCGCCCAACATCGCGCCGCCGGCGGGCATCTACAACGCCATCAATTCCGGTGTCGTCGCGCCGCCGACCTTCGGGCCCGAGTTCATCGACGCCCTCGAGGTCGGGACCAAGAACATCCTGCTCGGCGGAGCACTGATCCTCAATGGATCGGCCTTCCACTACGACTACGAGGGCTACCAGGTCTCCAAGATCGTCGACCGTTCGGCCGCGAACGAAAACTTCGACGCCAAGGTCTGGGGCGCCGAGTTCGAGTGGAACTGG
>CAMLRH010000226.1 GCA_946482375.1 uncultured Caulobacteraceae bacterium
GGCTGCCGCCGACCGCGAATCTGGCCGACGGCCCGAAGCGCTCGACGTAGCGCTGGGTCAGCTGCGAGTCGGTCAGCACGATCTTTCCGGCCGCCGCCCCGCCGTGCTCGTTCCACAGGCCAAAGGCGTTCACCGGCGTCGCATCGCCCGTGCGCGCGATCACACGGAAGCGGCCGTCGGCGGACGTGCCGCTCGCCTGCGCGTCCAGCGCGAATGGCCGGTCGGGCGAGAAGCCGAGCGCCCCCGCCAGCGCGCCGCCGGAGGCCTCCTGCGCATCGGCGTGAAGCCGTATCCGCTGGTCACGCCCGAACTCGAAGTCGGCGTTCAGGAAGTCGCCGGCGTGCAGCAGGCTCTTCGCCTCGAAGCGGCCGCTCTTGACCCCCTTGCGCTCGACCAGCAGCCGCCCATTGAGGTCGAACAGCCCGCGCTGCTGGCTGAACGCGGGCAGCATCTCGACGCGAGCCTTCAGGGCGTCGATCTCGAACGACACCGGCAGGTCGCGCGACTGCCCCTTCGGCGTCAGCGTCGGGCGGCGGATCAGGGTCAGCTGCCGCGCGCTGATCTCGTCGGCCTCGAACCGCCGCCGGAACAGTTGCCAATAATCCCAGTCGACGCGGACATCGCGGCCCTCCAGCCAGACGCCCTTCTCATCCGAAATGGTCAGCCGCCGCACCGTGAAGTCGGTGAAGATGTCGCCCTGCAGGCCTTCGATCTTCAGCCGCCCGATGCGGCCGAGCTTCAGCCCCTCAACCCGCGCTTCGACGAACAGCCGCCCGGCATTGCTGACCAGCCCATAGCGCGTGCCGATCAGGCCGAGTGCGACCAGCGCCACCGCCGCCACTGCGGCGATGACGACCCACATGGCCGGGTGGAGCCGGCCGCGTCGGTCGATCGGTGGCGCGGTCGCCTCGCTCAAAAGCTCTGCCCGATGCTGAGGTAGATGTGGAACGACGGGTCGCCCTCGCGCTTGTCGAGCGGCACGGCGATGTCGGCGCGGATCGGCCCGAAGCCGAGGTCGTAGCGGACGCCCAGCCCCGCGCCGACGCTGTAGTCGTCGCCCGTGGGCGTCGACTGCGTTCCGACCGCGCCGGCGTCGAGGAATACGACCCCGCCCCACCGCTCGGTGAACTCGTGACGCAGTTCGGCCGAAGCCTCGAACAGGCTCAAACCGCCCTGGGGCGTGTTGTCGGGCAGGCGCGGCCCGATAGCCTGATAGCTGTAGCCCCGCACCGACCCGCCGCCGCCGGCATAGAACCGCCGCGCCGCCGGCACGCCGGGGATGTCGCCGCCGAGGATGGCGCCAAGCCGCAGCCGTCCCGCCGCCACCGTCCGCGCCTCCTCGCCGAAGGGGAAATAGACCGTCCCCTGCCCGAGCGTGCGCAGGTAGCCCAGCGACGTGTCGCCGGCGACCAGCGTCGGCTCCGTGCGCGCCTCCACCCGCCAACCGGTCTTGGGGTCGAGCGGATCGTCGGAGCGGTCCCAGGCGATAGCCGCCAGCAGGGTGGCCGTCGCCGTGTCGCGGTCTTCGCCGACGACGGTGACGTTGTTGACCTCGACCTTCTCGGCCGTCCGCGCCAGGTCGACCGCCGCGCCGAACGTCACATACGAGGTCTTGCCGTAGCGCCGCGTCAGGTCGGCGGACGCCGACACGCCGGTCTGGTCGTAGGCGTCGGTCAGTTCGTTGAACACCGCCGAGACCAGCGTTAGCGTCCGCTGGGGCTTGCGCCAATGCGGCAGGATCACCCTGCCCTCCAGCCGCTGCTCGATCTGGGCGAGGCGGCCGATGACCTGCAGCGTGTCGGCCCGGCGCAGGCGGTTGTAGTGAGTCCAGCGCGTATCGAGGCCGACGCCCTCGCTGGTCGAATAGCCGAGGCCGACTTCGATGGTTCGCGGCGGCCGGTCGGCCAGGCTGACCAGCACTGGCCGATGGCCCTCCGCCGTTACCTTATCGCGCGTCTGCAGCGCGACGGTGACGGAGTCGTAGACGCCGGTGTCCAGCAGCCGCCGCTCCAGCTCGGCGACGTCTTCGGGGTCATAGACCTCGCCGTCGCTCCAGGGCGCCAGCCTCGCCACCCACAGGGGATTGGTGCGCCCCTGTGTCGTCACCTCCACCCCGTTCAGCCGCACCAGCGGGCCGGAGGCGATGCGGAACGTCGGCGCCACCGTCCGCGTGTCGTGATCGACGATGACCTCGCGCGGCTCAGCCTGCGCATCGGCATAGCCGCGCTTCTGGATGGCGGCGACGACACGCCCTTCGGCGCCCAGCACATCGGCCGCGCGGCCGGGCTGGCCGAGCTCCAGCTCCATGGCGGCGACGCCGGCCTGCTGGACGTCCTCCGCCGGGGCCGTCCCGATCCACTCCACCTCCGTGTCGGAGAGCACGAAGCGCGGGCCGGGTTCTATCCGCACCACCGCCCGCGGCGGCGCCTCTCCCTCGTCATCGGCGTCAGCGACGTCGGCTTCGACGACGTAGGCGTAGTAGCCCTCGGAGCGCAGCACGGCGATGGCGTCCTCGCCGGCCTCGCGGGCGCGGCGGCGGGCTTCGAAGCGGGACTGGGGCGGATTGTCGGTCTCGCCGATGGCGCGGACGATGCGGTCGTGGAGATCGTCGTCCAGGGCGCCCAGGACAGTCGCCTTCGGCTCCGCCGACGCCGCGAGCGGCGCCGCGCAGCAGGCCAGCGCGGCCGACACGGCCAGGGCGTATCTCAGTCGCGCCAAGCGATTCGTTCCTGTAACGGCGCCCCCACCCGGTGTAGTCGAAAGCCTCGCTCGCTGTCACCTGCGCCGCTTTCCAGCGCGTGCGAAACTTGCCCAAATGTCAGGCGCCGTACGGCAGCGGTTGTCGCGGCGGCGCGTTGTGGTTTGCGGCCCACCCGGCGTAGGCCTTCAGTGAGCGTGGAAAAGGGTTCGGGGCGAAGCGTGGCCAAGCTGCAAGCGATCGAGGAAGTGCCCAGTCTGCCGCTGACCCAGGCGGCCTATATTCCGGGCGCGGCCTTCGACGAGATGTACGCCGCGGACGGGACGCCCCGCGCCCACTACCGGGCCATGCACAAACGCCTGATGACGCTGTCGGCCGAGGAGCTCGCCGACCGGCAGAAGACGCTGGAACGCTCCTTCCTGCTGCAGGGCATCACCTTCACCGTCTACGGCGCCGAAAGCGCCACCGAGCGGATCATCCCGACCGACCTGATCCCCCGCATCATCCCGTCGAAGGAATGGGACCGCATCGAGCGCGGGCTGATCCAGCGGCTGAAGGCGCTGAACCTGTTCCTGGCCGACATCTACGGCCCGCAGAAGATCCTGATGGACGGCGTCGTGCCGCGCGAGCTGGTGCTGGGCGCGACCAGCTACCGGCGGGAGATGCAGCACATCTTCACGCCCCACAACGCCTACGCCAACGTCTGCGGGACCGACCTCATCCGCGGCCAGGACGGCGAGTTCGCGGTGCTGGAGGACAACCTGCGCGTCCCCTCCGGCGTCAGCTACATGCTGGCCAACCGCGACGCCGCCAAGCGGACCTTTCCCGGCACCTTCCGCGCCGCCAACGTGCGGCCGGTGGAGCGCTATCCCGACCTCCTGCTCTCGACGCTGAAGAGTATGTGCGAGTGGCGCTCCAACCCTCAGGTCGTGGTCATGACGCCCGGCGTCTACAACTCGGCCTACTACGAGCACGCCTACCTCGCCCGCCTCATGGGCGCGCCGCTGGTCGAGGGCCGCGACCTCGTGATGCACGACAACATGGTCTACATGCGCACCACGACGGGGCTGCGGCGCGTGGACGTGATCTACCGCCGCGTCGACGACGACTTCATCGACCCCCTGACCTTCCGGCGCGACAGCGGGCTGGGCGTGGCCGGCCTGTTCAACGCCTACCGCGCCGGCAACGTCGTCATCTGCAATGCGCCCGGGACCGGGGTGGCCGACGACAAGGCGGTCTACGCCTACGTGCCGGAAATCGTGCGCTACTACCTGGGCGAAGACGCCATCCTGCCCCAGGTCGAGACCTTCCTGTGTCGCGAGCCGGCGCAGCTCGACCATGTGCTGGCCAACCTCGACAAGCTGGTGGTCAAGGCCGTCGGCGCGTCTGGCGGCTACGGCATGCTGATCGGCCCGCACGCCTCCAAGAAGGAACGCGACGCCTTCGCCGCGGCGCTGAAGGACGACCCGGACAACTTCGTCGCCCAGCCGGTCATTCAGCTTTCGACCGCGCCCTGCCTGGTCAACGGCCACATCGAGCCCCGCCACGTCGATCTGCGCCCCTTCATCCTCTCCGGCGAGAAGACGGTCGTGACGCCGGGCGCGCTGACCCGCGTGGCGCTGCGGCGCGGCTCGCTGGTCGTCAACTCCAGCCAGGGCGGCGGCTCGAAGGACACCTGGGTGCTGGCCGAGGGGAGGCCCCGGCCATGATGCTCGCGCGCGTGGCGGACAGCCTCTACTGGATCGGCCGCTACCTGGAGCGGGCCGAGCACCTGTCGCGTCTGTCGGACGTGATGCTCACCGCCACGCTCGACCACACCGAGGCGGCGTCGCAGGCCGCCCAAATGGCGCTGAGCGCCGTCGGCGATCAGGACATGCGCCGCGCCGCCAATCCCTTCGAGGCGGCCCGGGCGCTGGTG
>CAMLRH010000227.1 GCA_946482375.1 uncultured Caulobacteraceae bacterium
AAGTCGTAGAGGGCGGTGACCACCTCGTCGGTGACGCCGGACAAGAGCCGCGCCGTCTCGACGCCGCCGGCGCCGTTCTCCAACCGCTCCTTGGCGATCATGCGGCCGCGCTGCAGGGCGCCCTTGAGGATCTCGAGCGCGCGGCGGCGCTGTTCGGCCTCGTCGCCGACCGCATCGAGCGCGGCGGCCGACAGGCGGGCGCGCAGGGCGTGTCCGTCGACGACGTGCTCGAGCCGGGTTGGGCGAAGGCGAGGCGGCATTGGCTCACCGTATAGGGCGTTTAGGCGCCGCGGAGCAGCCCCTTCAGGCGGTAAAGCGCATCCATGGCTTCGCGGGGGCTCATGCCGTCTGGGTCGAGGGCGGCCAGCGCCTCGTCGACGGGGGACGGGCCGGTCTTCACCGCTTTCGGCGTGGCGTCGGCGAAGAGGGGCAGGCCTTCGAGCCGTTCCGGCGAGTGACCTTCGGACTCCAGCCGCTCCAGCACTTGCCGGGCGCGGGCGACGACGGCGGGCGGCACGCCGGCCAGCTTGGCGACCTGTACGCCGTAGGAGCGGTCGGCGGGGCCGGGACCGGCTTCGTGCAGGAAGACGAGATCGCCGTTCCATTCCTTCGCCTTCAGCGACAGGTTGGAGACGTGAGCGAGCCGGTCCTCCAGCGTCGCGAGCTCATGATAGTGGGTGGCGAACAGCGCCCGGCAGCGGTTGACGTCGTGCAGGGCCTCCGCGCAGGCCCAGGCGATAGCGAGGCCGTCGTAGGTGGCGGTGCCGCGGCCGATCTCATCCAGGATGACGAAGGAGCGCGGCGTGGCCTGGGTGAGGATGGCGGCGGTTTCCACCATCTCGGCCATGAAGGTCGAGCGGCCCCGCGCCAGGTCGTCGCCCGCGCCGACGCGGCTGAACAGCCGGTCTACGACGCCGAGGTGCAGCGACTTCGCGGGCACGTAACAGCCAGCCTGGGCGAGCACGGCCAGGAGTGCGTTCTGGCGCAGGAAGGTCGACTTACCGGCCATGTTGGGGCCGGTGACGATGGACAACCGCGCCGACGTTTCGCCCGCTCCGTCGAGGTGGCAGCTGTTGGGCGTGAAGGGGTCGCCCGCGCGCTTCACGGCCGCCTCGACGACCGGGTGGCGGGCGGCTTCGGCGTCGAAGCGGATCGACTTGTCGACGACGGGGCGCACGGCCTGAACGTCCTCGGCCCATTCGGCCAGCGCCGAGGCGACGTCCAGTTTCGATAAAGCCTCGGCGGCTTTCAGGATCGGCTCGGCGACGGCGCGGGCTTCCTCGCGCCAGGCCTCGAAGGTGGCGACTTCGATGGCCAGCGCCCGTTCGCCGGCCTGCGCGATCTTGGCGTCCAGCTCGGCCAGCTCGACGGTGGTGAAGCGGACCTGGTTGGCGAGCGTCTGGCGATGGATGAAGGTCGCGTTCAGCGGCGGCTGGAGGAGCGGATCGGCCTTGTTGGCGGTGGTCTCGACGAAATAGCCGAGCACGGCGTTGTGGCGGATCTTCAGCGGCACGCCGCTTTCGAGGTTCAGTTGCGATTCCAGTTGGGCGATCACCCGGCGGCTGTCGTCGCGCAAGGCGCGCGCCTGATCGAGTTCGGGCCGGATGCCCGGCGCCACGAAGCCGCCGTCGCGGGCCTGGGCGGGAAGGTCGTCGCCAAGGCCCGCTTCCAGCGAACCCAGTAAACCGGACAGGCCGGCGGAGAGGGTGGGCGAGGCCGCCGAGAGCGCCGCCTCGATCTCGGCGGGCGGCTCACTCAGCGCATCGCCGCCGGCGGCGACCAGCGCGGCGATGGCCTCGCCGCACTTGAGGGTGTCGCGGATGCAGCCGAGGTCGCGCGGGCCGCCGCGGCCGAGCGCCAGGCGCGACAGGGCGCGGGCCATGTCGCCGGCGCCTTTCAGCTGGCTGCGCAGCGTCTCACGGAGAGGGCGTCGCTCGAGGAACCAGGCGGCGGCGTCTAGCCGGGCGTCGATCTTGTCCGGGTCGAGCAGCGGCCGCGCCAGCCGTGACGCCAGGAGACGCGAGCCCGGCGCGGTGACCGTGCGGTCGATAGCCGCCAGCAGCGAGCCGTCGCGCGCGCCGGACAGCGTCTTCTCGATCTCCAGGCTCGTGCGGGTGGCCGGGTCGATGGCCATGACGTCGGCTTCGCCAGCGCGGCGGGGCGGCCGCAGCGCCGGCAGCTTGCCGGCCTGGGTGGTTTCGAGGTGGGCGGCGATGAGGCCCAGCGCCGCAACTTCCGCCCCCGCCAGTCCGCCGAAGCCGTCCAGCGTATCGACGCCGTAGAGCCGCTTCAGCCGCGCTTCGGAAGCCGACGGCTCGGCCAGCGCCTGCGCCATCGGCTGCACGACGCCGCCGGCGCTCTTGATGGCGAAAGACACCTGCTCGTCGGCGAACAGGCGGTCGGGGACGAGCACTTCGGAGGGCTGCAACGCCGCCAGCGACGCGGCCAGTCCGGCCGGCGTCGTCAGCAGGCTTTCGACCTCGCCGGTGGAAAGCTCGACGCTTGCGACGGAAGCCTGCCCCGCCCGCACGGCGATGGCGGCCAGGCGATTGGCCCCGCGCGCATCGAGCAGGCCGTCCTCGGTCAGGGTGCCGGGCGTGACGATGCGGACGACGTCGCGGTGGACGACGGCCTTGGAGCCCCGCTTCTTCGCCGCCGCCGGGTCTTCCAGTTGCTCACAGACGGCGACCTTGAAGCCCGCGCGGATCAGTTTGGCCAGGTACGCTTCGGCCGCGTGGGCCGGTACGCCGGCCATCGGGATCGGCTGGCCGTTGTGCGTGCCGCGATGGGTCTGGGCGATGCCGAGCGCCGCGGCCGCGCGGATCGCGTCGTCGAAGAACAGCTCGTAGAAGTCGCCCATCCGGAAGAAGACGAGCGCGTCGGGCTGGCGGGCCTTGGCCTCGAAGTACTGCGCCATCACCGGCGTGGCGCCGGTGGTGTCGAGAATCGGTGGCGAGGCCGCGTTCATGCGGAGAGGCTACAGGCTGCCTCGCCCCCCGTTAACCCGCGCGCCGGGTTATCCACAACGGCGTTTGCAACCTGCTGGCGAGATGGCAAGCTCCGCCGCATGCCTGTCGTTCTCCCGCCCGTGCCGCCCGACTGGCGCCGCAAGCCCAGCGGCGATGAGATGGCTCACGTCTACCCGCAAGCCGCGCTCGAGAAGGAGCTGAGCGGGCGGGCGACAATCAGCTGCTACGTCCGCCTCGACGGCATGCTTCGCGACTGCACGGTGGTGTCAGAGGAGCCCGCCGGCTACGGCTTCGGCGCGGCCGCCGTGGAACTCTCGCGATCCTTCGAGATGTATCCGGGCATCCGCGACGGCGTGCCCCAGGAAAGCACGGTGCGCATTCCGATCGCCTTCTCGCTTCCGGAACCCGTCGCCGAAACGGAGGTGGGGCCGCCCGAACCGCTGTTCCCGCCCGTCGACGAGCGGGCGCCGGCGATCGCGCTGGGGGTGGCGGTTGCGGCGGTCCTGCTGCTCGCCCTGCTCTACTTGCTGGTCGGCCGCTCGCGCGCCTGACTTTCCAGCACCTGCCAGATCATCCGCGCGAGATCCTGCTGCAGGAAAGGCTTGGCGAGGCGCGGGAATTCCTGGTCGGCGGTGGCCTGAAGCTCGGCATAGCCGGTGGCCAGGATCACCGGCAGGTCCGGATGGCGCCGCCGGATCGCGTCGGCGAGTTCCAGGCCGTTGGTGTTGGGCATGGCGTAGTCGGTGATGACGAGGTCGACTTCCTCGTTGCGCAGCAGGGCCAGCGCATCCCGGGCCGAGGTCGCCGGGAACACCCGGTGGCCGAGGTCCTCCAGCATGGCGATGGTATTCATCAGCACGAGGCTGTCGTCGTCGACGGCCAGCACGATCTTCGGATCGACGGCGTCGATCTCGACTTCGGAGCGGGAGCCGATGATGACCTGGTGCTCGTCGGTTTCCGGCGCTTCGGGCAGCCACAGTTCGACGGTGGCGCCCATCCGGGGCCTGCTGCGGATGATGAGCCTGCCGCCGGATTGCTCGGCCAGGCCATGGACCATGGAGAGGCCAAGGCCCGTGCCCTTGCCGATCCCCTTGGTGGTGTAGAAGGGCTCGGTGGCGCGGCCGAGCGTTTCGGCGTCCATGCCCTCGCCGCTGTCGATCACGCACAAGCGGACGTAGCTGCCGGGGGGAAGACCGGGTTCGCCGCCCTTCTCGATGATCTGGTGGTCCGCCTCCATGCGGATTACGCCGCCCTCGGGCATGGCGTCGCGCGCGTTGACGGCCAGGTTCAGGAGCGCCGTCTCCAGCTGGTTGGGGTCGGTCGAGACCGGCGGCAGGCCGCGCGGGAAGCGGGTCTCGATGCGGATCGAGGGCCCCAGCGAGCGCTGCAGCAGGCCGGTCATGCCGCGCACCAGCGAGGGGAGTTGGACCGGCGCCAGCTTCAGCTCCTGCTTGCGCGCGAAGGTCAGCATTCGTTGGGTCAGCGTCGCGCCGCGCTGGGCGCCCTGGATGGCGTTGTCGATCAGCGGGCTGAGCTTGGGGTCGTGCGGCAGGCGCTTCTTGACCAGTTCGAGACTGCCGAGAATCGCCATCAGCAGGTTGTTGAAGTCGTGCGCGACGCCGCCGGTCAGCTGGCCGACGGCCTC
>CAMLRH010000228.1 GCA_946482375.1 uncultured Caulobacteraceae bacterium
TGGGCTACGACCTCGGCCAGAACGCGCTGAACGAGGCCTTCGTCCGCTTCAAGGAGCTGGCCGACAAGAAGAAGCACGTCTTCGACGACGACATCATCGCGCTCGTCGATGACGCGCTGGCCCGTGGCTCGGAGCGCATCCGCGTCACCCACCTGCGGGTGATCGCCGGCACGGAGGGCCAGTCGGCCGAACTGACGCTGAACGTCGATGGCGAGGACAAGACCGCCGAAGCCGGCGGCGACGGCCCCGTGGACGCGGTGTTCAACGCCATTCACGAGATCGTGCCGCACTCGGCGTCGCTGCGGCTCTTCCAGGTGCATGCGGTCACGGAGGGCACCGACGCCCAGGCCCAGGTCTCCGTCCGCCTCGAGGAAGACGGCCGCATCGCGACAGGCCAGGCCGCCGACACCGACACCCTCACGGCGAGTGCGAAGGCGTACGTCAACGCCCTCAACAACCTCTTCTCCCGCAAGGAAAAGAGCCGGCCGGAAGCGGCCATCGCGTCGGGGTTCTAATCTCCCTTCCCCTTGGATGGGGGAAGGGCCGGGGATGGGGGTGGGGATCGTCGTCGCCTTCACTCCGCTCTGAGCTTTTCCGGGACCTCTTCCACCCCCAACCCAAACCCTTCCCCCATCCAGGGGGAAGGGCTTTAAAGACCCATGCTCTTCATCCCCATCACCATTGCGGCGGCGACGTTTCAGGTGGCGCGCAACGCCACCCAGCGGACGCTCATGGGCGGTGGCGGGCCGTGGGGGGCGACGCTGGTGCGGTTCCTCTACGGGTTGCCGTTCACGGCGGTGTTTCTGGCGATCGCGTGGATGGTCTGGCCAAACGCGGCCCCGCACGCGACGCCGTTCTTCTTCGCTGCATCCGCCATCGGCGGCGCGGCCCAAATCGGCGCCACCGCCGCGCTGCTCTCGGCCATGCAGCGGTCGTCGTTCGCGCTCGGCACGGCCTTCCAGCAGAGCCTGCTGCCCTTCACCTCGCTGATCGGCTTCTTCGTCTTCGGCGACGTCCTCTCAGCCCAGCAGACCGTGGGCATCGCCGTCGTCACGACCGGCGTCTTCATCCTCTCCTGGCCGAAGGACGGCATTCGCGGCGACTGGTCGGGCGCCTGGTTCGGCCTCCTCGCCGGCGCCTGCTTCGCGGTTTCCAACAACGCCTTCCGCCAGGCCGGCCTGTCGCTGGGCGAGGTCCCGGCGCCGCTGGCGGGGATCACCACCGTCATCACCGTGCAGGCGATGCAGAGCGCCGGCCTCATCGCCGTGCTCGCCGTCTTCGAGCGCTCAAGTCTGATCGCGGCCTTCACCAACTGGAAGCCGTCGATGCGCGCGGGCTTTTTCGGAGCCGCGGCGTCGGCCTGCTGGTTCACCGCGCTGGCCATGGCCCCGGCCGGGCCCGTTCGCGCCGTCGGCGTCATCGAGATGCCGCTCGCCGCGCTCGCCGGGCAACGCTTGTTTGCGGAGAAACCGACGCTATTCCAATGGGTTGTGGGCGCGATAACGGCGCTCGGCGTGGTCCTGGCGGCGCTCGGCTGACGCAGGGTTCTTTTAAGCCTTGAAATGGTAGGACGACGCAGGCAATTGGGCTGATCGCTTTTTCGAAGGGCGCCTTTTTCGCGCCTCAGAGTCTGTCCTTCATCCCGGACGCCACCCCGCTTTCAAGACCCTCAAGGCACTCCATGCTTGGTTCCCTTTTCGGCGTGATCTCCAACGACATCGCCATCGACCTCGGCACCGCCAACACGCTGATCTACATGAAGGGCAAGGGCATCGTGCTGAACGAGCCGAGCGTGGTGGCGCTTCGCAACGTCGGCGGCCGCAAGGTCGTCCACGCCGTCGGCATCGAGGCCAAGCAGATGCTCGGCCGCACCCCCGGCCACATGGAAGCCATCCGCCCCATGCGCGACGGGGTCATCGCCGACTTCGAAGTCGCCGAGGAGATGATCAAGTACTTCATCCGCAAGGTTCACAACCGCAAGGGCTTCGTGAACCCCAAGGTGATCGTCTGCGTGCCGTCCGGCGCCACCGCCGTGGAGCGCCGCGCCATCAACGACAGCTGCCTCAACGCCTCGGCCCGACGTGTCGGCCTGATCGACGAGCCGATGGCCGCCGCCATCGGCGCCGGCCTGCCGATCCACGAGCCGACCGGCTCCATGGTCGTCGACATCGGCGGCGGCACCACCGAAGTGGCCGTGCTGTCGCTGTCGGGCATCGTCTATTCGCGCTCGGTCCGCGTCGGCGGCGACAAGATGGACGACAGCATCATCAGCTACATGCGCCGTCACCATAACCTCTTGATCGGCGAGACCACGGCCGAGCGCATCAAGAAGGAAATCGGCACCGCCCGCGCGCCCGCCGACGGCGAGGGCCTGTCCATCGACGTCAAGGGCCGCGACCTGATGCAGGGCGTGCCTCGCGAAGTCCGCATCAGCGAGAAGCAGGCCGCCGACGCCCTGCACGAGCCGGTGAGCCAGATCGTCGACGCCGTGAAGGTGGCGCTGGAAGCGACGCCGCCGGAACTGGCCTCCGACATCGCCGACAAGGGCATCATGCTGACGGGGGGCGGCGCGCTGCTCCGCGGCCTGGACCTGGAGATCCGCGACCACACCGGCCTGCCGGTCACCGTCGCCGACGATCCCCTGTCCTGCGTCGCGTTGGGCTGCGGCAAGGTGCTGGAACACCCGAAGTGGATGAAGGGCGTGCTCGAAAGCACGCTCGCGTAGCATAGCCACACCGTCATCCCGGAAGGCGCGTAAGCGACTATCCGGGACCCAGACGGCGGTGCGGCGGCCCTGGGTCCCGGCTCTCCAGCCCGCTTGCGCGAGCTTCCGGCCGGGATGACGATTTGAGTTCGAGTCGGAGGGACCGCCTTGGCCTTTCGGGAAGGTCCGTTGGGGGATGTAAGGGTGCCGCTGGCCTGGACGGCCGGCGTCGCGCTCATCATCGCGGCCATCGTGGCGGTGACCCTGCTGGCCAACGACCGCCGCGAAACCTTCAAGACCGAAGCCTACGGCGCGACGCGGCAGGTGACCGACACCATCGTCGCGCCGGTCGGTGGCGTGCTCAGCACGCCCTTCCGCTGGATGCGCAACGGCGCCGGCTTCGTCGGCAGCTACTGGAACGCCGCCAATGAGAACCGCCGCCTGAAGCGCGAGCTGGTCGAGATGCGCCAGTGGCAGACCGTCGCCGTGGCGCTGCGCGACCGTAACGAGCGGCTGGAGGCGGTGCTCGGCCTGCGCACCGAACCGCCGATCCCGATGGCATCCGCGCGCGTGGTGATCGACTCTCGTGGCCCCTTCGCCAACGCCCGTCTCGCCGACGCCGGGACCAAGGCCGGCATCGTCATCGGCAACCCCGTGATGACCGAGCGCGGCCTTGTCGGCCGGGTGGTGGGTGTCTCGCCGAACGTCAGCCGCATCCTGCTCTTGACCGATGTGGCCAGTCGCACGCCGGTGATGATCGACCGCACCAACGCGCGCGCCATCCTGTCGGGCGACGGCGGGCCTAACCCCAAGCTCGACTATCTGCGTGGCCGCGACCCCGTGAAGAAGGGCGACCGCGTGCTGACCAGCGGCGACGGCGGCGTCTTCCCGCGCGGCCTGCCGGTGGGCACGGTCGTGAAGGGTCTCGACGGCCGCTGGCGGGTGATCCTCGACGCCGACAGCGGCGCCATCGACTACGTCCGGGTGCTGAAGTTCAGGGACTTCTCCCAGTTCGCCGATGACAAGGCGCTGTCGGCCATCACCATCCCGCCGGTCACCACCCAGGACCCGCAGGTTCGCCCGCCGCCCCCGACGGTGACCGCTCCGCCGCAGGCCGCCGCCCCCGCGCCGGCCCCGCGACCGGCGACGCCACCGGCCGCCAGACCCGCCACGCCAGCGCCGGCCAGACCCGCGGCCCCGCCGCCCGCCACGCCCGCGCCGCAACCGGCCCCGACCACCGGCGCACCGCAATGAGCTTCCGCGGAGCCCAGCCCCTGAACCCCTGGCGCTGGCTCGGCATTCCCGCGCTGGCGACGCTCATCGCCAGCGTCCTCTTCGCCGTGCCGCTTAGGGTTTTCGGCCTGGAGCTGCCCGAACCTGTGTTCGCCATGGTGCTGGCGTTTTCCTGGGGTGTGATCCGGCCGTCGATCCTGGCGCCGTTCGTCCTGCTGCTGCTGGGCGTTCTGCTCGACGCGCTATGGGGGTCGTCGCTGGGGCTGTGGTCGACGCTGCTGCTGCTCGCCTATGCGGCGGTGCTGGCCACGCGTAACCTGATGAGCGGTCAGAGCCCGCCGATCATGTGGGCCTGGTATGTGAGTGTAACGGGACTGGCGATGTTGGCCGGCTACCTCTTCACGATGATGGACACCAGGGGCGCACCGCATCCCATGGCGGTGTTCTGGCAGTTCGCCTGGACCTCGACGCTCTACCCGTTCTGCCACCGGCTGATTAACCGCTTCGAGGATGCCGATGTGCGCTTTCGCTAATCCCCCCTATCGTCATCCCGGCCGCAGCGGAGCGGAGAGCCGGGACCCAGGGGCCGTGCGCACCGCCCCTGGGTCCCGGATCGGCTACGCCGTCCGGGATGACGATGGGTTT
>CAMLRH010000229.1 GCA_946482375.1 uncultured Caulobacteraceae bacterium
CACCGGCAAGGGCGGCACGCCGCTATCGATGGCGCTGCGCCTGCCCAACATCGCCGTCACCCGGGTCGAGAACTTCTGCGCCTCGGGTTCGGAAGCCTTCCGTGGCGCGGTCTACGCCGTGGCGGCGGGCGCGGCCGACATCGCGCTGGCCGTCGGCGTCGAGAAGCTGAAGGACACCGGCTACGGCGGCCTGCCGGTGGCCAACCCCGGCACGCTGGCGCCGCAGGTGATGCCGAACGGCTCGGCGCCCGGAAACTTCGCCCAGCTCGCCTCGGCCTACCGGGCCAAGCACGGCGTCTCGAAGGAAGACCTCAAGCGCGCCATCGCCCACGTGTCGGTGAAGAGCCACGCCAACGGCGCCAAGAACAAGAAGGCCCACCTGCAGAAGGCGGTCACCGAGGAGCAGGTGCTGAACGCGCCAATCATCGCCGAGCCGCTTGGCCTCTTCGACTGCTGCGGCGTGTCGGACGGCGCGGCGGCGGCCATCGTGACGACGCCGGAGATCGCGCGAGCGATGGGCAAGAAGGACCTCGTCACCGTGAAGGCGCTGCAGCTCTCGGTCTCCAACGGCTATGAGAGCCAGTACAACCAGTGGGACGGCAGCTACTTCCACACCGCCCGCATCGCCGCCAAGAAGGCCTATCGCGAGGCCGGCATCGAGAAGCCGCGTGAGCAGATCTCGATGATGGAGGTCCACGACTGCTTCTCCGTCACCGAGCTGGTGAGCATGGAGGACCTGTTCATCTCCGAAGAGGGGCAGGGCTGGCGCGACGTGATGGACGGCTTCTACGACGCCGACGGCGGCGTGCCCTGCCAGATCGACGGCGGCTTGAAGTGCTTCGGCCACCCGATCGGGGCGTCCGGCCTGCGCATGCTCTACGAGATGTACCTGCAGCTGCAAGGCAGGGCGGGTGAGCGCCAGCTGGCCAATCCGGTGTTCGGCATGACCCACAACCTCGGCGGCTCGCCCTCGACCAACGTCTGCTCGGTGGCCATCGTCGGACGCGAGGGGGCCTGACGCAGACTCGGGCCTTGGTGTAAGCCGGGGTCATGCGGGGCTTCAAACGCTGGATATTTCTGGGGACGGTCGCCTTCCTGGCGCTCGTCGTCGCGGCCGCGTGGTTCTACCGCGAGGACATCGCGCGCACGGCGCTGGACCCACGCCAGCCGTACCAGGTCTATGACCCACCGCCCGCGCCGAACTATGCGACCGGGGACGCCTGGGCGCTGAGGGGGCAGGGCGACGGTGACCTGCCGGTCGACGTCTTCTTCGTCCACCCCACGACCTACGACGGCGGCCAGCACTGGAACGCGCCTATCGACGACGCCGAGGCGAACCGGACCCTGACCCGGATGATGCTGCCCAACTACGCCGGGCCGTTCGAGCGGGTCGGGCGCATTTTCGCGCCGCGGTACCGGCAGGCCAGCCTCTACACACGGCTGACCCTGCGCGACGACGCCCGCGACGCGCGGCGGTTCGCCTACGGTGACGTGCGGACGGCCTTCCGGGTGTTCATTGCGCGCCACAACAACGGTCGGCCGTTTGTGCTGGCCGGGGTGGAGCAGGGCGGCGAGCTGGCGGCGCGGCTGCTGGCCGAGGAGATCGCGCCCAATCCCGAGCTCAGGTCGCGGTTGGTGGCGGCCTACCTGATGGACACGGCCGTCGTGGACCCACCGTTGCCGCCTTGCACGTCGCGCGAACAGGCGGGCTGCGTGGTGGCCTATGCGCAGGCAATCGAGGGGAACGGCGAGCGCGAGCGTTACATCCACAACCGTTCGCTGGTCTGGAACGAGCGCGGGCAGTTGGTCGAACTGAGCGGACGCCAGCCGGTCTGCGTGAACCCGCTGCGTGGCGCGGTGACGGACGAGGAGGTCCCGCCGCGAGAGAACCTCGGCGCCGCCAACGCCACGGGCATGGAATGGGGCGCGCGGCCCGCCTTCCTGCAGCGGCAAGTGGGTGCGCAGTGCGTGGACGGGGTGTTGCGGGTGACCAGGCCGAAGTCGGCCTCGTTCAAGCCGGCGGGATCGTGGGATGATCGGCTGAAGGCGCCGGGCGTAAACCTGTTCTACGCCGACATCGAGGCTGACGCCCTGGCGCGGGTCGCGGGCATGAAAACCACCGCCTCCGTCATCCCGGACGGCCCGTAGGGACGATCCGGGACCCAGGCGGCGATTCAGCTTGGGTCCCGGCTCTCCGCGCTACGCGCTACGGCCGGGATGACGGCTGAGTGAGCGCGCGAAGCCCCGAATAATTCGGCTGATCAATCCGCACCTGATCAGTGATCGAGGCCTTCAGGTGCGCCAGCACTTCCGGGTCTTTCAGGGTTAGTTCGCCGGACGCCAGCTTGTCGCAAAGCTCTGCGTTCAGACCGGCGAAGTCGCCGTCGTGGCCGAGCAGGTCGCGCAGCCGCCCCAACGCCTCGGTTTCCGCCTGAGGTCCCAGCTCGATCTCGCGCCGGACGGCGGCCAGCGCGTTGACCGCCACCTTGGCCAGAAAGGCGTCGCGATCCTTCAGCTGGGGCGCGGCGCGCTGCTCGATGAAGCCGATGACGGCGTCGATCAGCTCCAGCGCGGTCGGCGAGGCGATCATGCGGCGCGCTCCAAGAGGGCGATGAGGTCGATCTCGGTCTCGCTGGTGCGCCGGCCGATCATGGCGCGCTCGACCGAGGCGTCGGCGCCGGTCTTCCAGGCTGTGTACATGATGAGGCACATGACGCCCCACTTCAGCGACCCCAGCGTCTGCCAGTAGAGCACCCGCTCCAGCGGCACGTCACCGCCGTGGCC
Organism: uncultured Caulobacteraceae bacterium; assembly: GCA_946482375.1. Next base: position 2,785 of record CAMLRH010000229.1, read on the forward strand.
GGCCAGCAACGCCTCATAGTCGCCGAAGCCGCCGACGGGCTTCGATCCACCAAAGCGCCACGAGTTCACGCAGATCCAGCCGAGGTCCTCGGCGGGGTCGCCGAGGTGGGCCAGCTCCCAGTCAAGCACGGCGGCCAGACCAGTGTCCGGATGGATCATCAGGTTGCCGTTCCTGAAGTCGCCGTGGACCAGCACCGGTTTCTCCAGCGTCGGCGCGCGGTCCTTCAGCCAGCGGAACGCCGCCTCGAAGATCGGCCGCCGGTCGCCGACGCCGCGGTAGATGGCTTCGTACTTCTCCAGTTCGCTAGCGGCGTCCGACACCGCGAGGTCGGGCAGGCCATCGAGCGGCGTCGCGTGGATCTTCGCCAGCACCTCGCCGCACTGGCGGGCGAGCGCAGGACGCACGGCGGCGAAGGCGTCGTCGCGGACGATGCGGCGGCCGAGGGTTTCGCCTTCCACGGCGCCCATGACGTAGGCCTCGCCAAGGCCGTCTTCCGGCGCGCAGACGTGGACCACGGGCGGGACCGGCGCGCCTTGGCCTTCGGCGGCCTGGATGAGGGCGGCTTCCTTGGCGAGGCCGATGGCGTTGCCGCTCATGGTCAGCCCCTCGGGCTTGCGACGCAGGATCAGGTCGCGGTCGCCGGCCTTGAAGGCCCAGGTCTCCTGCGAGGCGCCGCCGGACAGCCGACGCAGGTCGCTGACGGGTCCAAGGCCGAGCTTGCTGAGGGCGTCTTCCATGTGCGTCCTTCGACATGGCCGCTTTGCGGCCTGCTCAGGATGACTATCTCAGAAGCTAGTCATGGTGAGCAGCCCCGAAGGGGCGTGTCGAACCACGCAACGCTTCACCCCGCGTCAGTCAAACCCTCGGGCTTCCAGTCGAACAGGGCCTGCAGGACGCGGAGCGCCTTGCCGCGTTCGGAGGTGAGGTTCGGATCGCGAGCCAGGACCAGCCGCGCGTCGTCCGCAGCCGTGGCGATGAGGTCGCGGTGGGCGACGGGGTCGGCCAGCCTGTAGGCCGGAAAACCGCTCTGGCGCAGGCCAAGCGGATCGCCGCCGCCGCGCAGTTCCAGGTCCAGCTCGGCGATGGCGAAACCGTCATCGGTGCGGCGGAGCAGGTCGAGGCGCTTTTCGGCGGTCTGCGACAAGGGCGGGTCGTAGAGGAGGACGCAGGCGCTCTCGCGCTCGCTGCGCCCGACCCGGCCGCGCAGCTGGTGCAGCTGGGCGAGGCCGAAGCGCTCGGCCTGCTCGATGACCATGATGGTGGCGTTTGGCACATTGACGCCGACTTCGACGACCGTGGTGGCGACCAGCACCGAGACCTTGCCGTCCGCGAAGTCGGCCATGACCGCGTCCTTGTCGGCGGACGGCATCTGGCCGTGGACGAGCCCGACGGACGACCCGAGGATCGTGCGCAACGCCTTGGCCCGCGCTTCGGCGGCCGCGAGGTCGGCGTCCTCGGACTCGTTGACCATCGGACATATCCAGAAGGCTTGCGCCCCGTGGCCGATGGCGGCGCGGAGCCGCTCGACGATCTCCAGCATGCGCGGCATCGGCACGGCGCGGGTGGCCACCGGCGTTCGGCCGGGCGGCTTCTCATCGAGGCGCGAGACGTCGAGGTCGCCGAACACCGTCAATTCCAGCGTGCGCGGAATGGGCGTTGCCGACATGGCCAGCAGGTGGACGCCGTCGCCCTTGTCCTGCAGCCGCTTGCGTTCGGAGACGCCGAAGCGGTGCTGCTCGTCGATGACCGCCAAAG
>CAMLRH010000230.1 GCA_946482375.1 uncultured Caulobacteraceae bacterium
CGGTTGATGGCGTAGAGCTGGTCGACCAGCGCCTCGATGCGGGCGTTGTTCAGCTTCAGCGTCTTGAGGCGCGAGACGATGGCGGAGGTGGCGGCCTCGTATTCCTTGCGCTCGGCCTCGGGCAGGTCCTGGCCCTTCAGGCGGCGCTCGACGAGCTTTTCCTGCAGGCGGCGAAAGCCCTCGAACTCGGCGGCGATGGCGTCGAGCGTGGCCATGACGCCTTCGCGCAGCTCGGCTTCCATGGCGCTGACCGTGGGGCCGGCGCCGTCATCGAAGTCGTCCTCGTCCTCGCCTTCCGGCGTGGCTCCGTCGGCGCCCGGTTCGGCGGGCTCCTTCGGTTCAGCGTCCTCGGCCGGCGGCGGCGCGGGAGGCGCTTCGGGGTTCAGGCCGCCGTAAGTCTGTTCGAGGTCGATGACTTCGCGCAGCAGGATGCGGCCCGAGCCCAGCTCCTCGCGCCAGACCATGATGGCTTCGAAGGTCAGCGCGCTTTCGCACAGCCCCCGGATCATGGTGTCGCGGCCGGCCTCGATGCGCTTGGCGATGGCGATTTCGCCCTCGCGCGAGAGCAGCTCCACCGAGCCCATCTCGCGCAGGTACATGCGCACGGGGTCGTCGGTGCGGTCGTAGGCGGGCTTGGATTCCGCTTCGGTGGTGACGGCGGTGTCTTCGCGGACGGCCACCTCGCCGCCCTCTGTCTCAGCGGCGTCTTCCTCGGCCTCGACGACGTTGACGCCCATTTCCGAGAGCATGGCCAGGGTGTCTTCGATGGCCTCGGAGGTCACTTCCTCCGACGGCAGCACCTTGTTCAGCTCGTCCATGGTGACGTAGCCGCGGGCCTTGGCCTGCTTGATGAACTTCTTGACCCCGGCGTCCGTCAGGTCGAGCAGCGGCCCGTCCGTCGACGGAGCTTCGGGCTCCTGGGGATCAGCAGTCTGGGTGCTCATACATGTCTCCGAACCGGCCTTTCCCGCCAGGAAAAGGCCGAGCAGTGCATTCGTGACGTGCCGCGAGTTCCTGGTCCCCTAAAGAGACCCGCCGTCCGTCCAAATCGTTCCGGTCTTGACCGCGCGCCTGAGCTTGTCCCGCTCGGTTTTCAAACGCATTAATGCAGCCGCGCCGGAACCCTCGGCCAAGTCCCCCTTGGCCGTATCGAGAGCTTTCTCCAGCGCAGCCATTCGCGTCAGAACCACGAAGGCATGCGACCACCGGGATCTGGCGTCTGCGAGGGTGACATCCTGTTTCAGGAAGGGCGCGCCCGATTTCGCAGCGGCCCGATCGATGTCAGTCAGCAAACCTACAAATCCACGCTGGCGCAGATGGCGTGTGAGCGCCTCGCTGTCAAGGTGGTCCGCATCGAGACGTAGCCGAATGATTTCCTTGGCAAGTTCGGCAAGGAGGGGGTCGCCGAAGCCGTGGGCCTCCAGTTCCTCCAGGTGGTCGTCCAGACGCGCGGGGTCGTCGAGCGCCGCCCTGGCCACTGCTGCGGCCACTGGGTCGATGGCGCCGGAGAGGCGCCGGGCGGCGGCTTTTCCCTCGGGGGTAGGAGGCAAATTCTCCGTCATCCCGGACGCGCGCCAGCGCGATCCGGGACCCAGACGGCCCCTGCCCTTGGGTCCCGGCTCTCCGCTCCGCTCCGGCCGGGATGACGAGAAGAGTTGATCGTATCGCTGTAGCAGGTCGTCTCGATAAGCCTGCGCCAGATCCTTGTCTGAAATCGTGTTCGCAGCTTGGCGCAGACGCTGTTTAAGCCCCGCGCGGCTTTCGGGGCGGTCCAGCGGCTCCAGGTCGCGCTCCTTCGCGAACAGGGCGTCGACGAAGGGGGTGGTTGCGGAAAGTTGCGCCCTGAGCGCCGCCGGCCCCTGCTCGCGCAGCACGTCGTCGGGGTCCTTGCCGCCCGAGACGATGGCGAAGCGGAAGGATTTGCCGGGTTTCAGCAGCGGAAGGGCGCGCTCGATGGCCCGCGCCGCGGCGCGCATGCCGGCGTTGTCGCCGTCGAAGCAGAGGGTGGGCTCGGGATAGAGCCGCCAGAGCACCTCCATCTGGTCTTCGCCGAGCGCCGTGCCCATCGGCGCGACGGCGGGGATACTGGCCCGCTGGCAGGCGATAACGTCCATGTACCCCTCGACGACGACAAGCGCCGCGTCGTCGCTGGCCGTATGCAGCAGCTTGCGGGCTTCCGGCAGGCCATAGACCAGCCCGCCCTTGTGGAAGATGCCGGTCTCGGGGCCGTTCAGGTATTTGGCGCGGGCCTGTGGGTCCATCGCCCGGCCGCCGAAGGAGACGATCCGGCCGCGCGCATCGGCGATCGGGAAGATGATGCGGTCGCGGAAACGGTCGTAGGGCGCGCCGCCCTCCTCCGGGGCGATCAGCAGGCCCGCATCGACCAGTTCACCGGGTTTGGCGCCCTTGGCGACCAGATAGTCTTTCAGCGCCGTGCGGCCCGACGGCGAAAAGCCCAGCCGGAAGCGGCTCCATTCGCTCTCCGGCAGGCCGCGCTTGGTGAGGTAGTCGCGGGCGTCCTTGCCCGGCGGACGACGCAGTTCGCCCTCGAACCAGGCGGCGGCAAGCTCCATCCAGTCGAGCAGGCCCTGGCGCTTCTTCTCGTTTTCGGCCGACCGCGCATCGGGCTCGGGCATCGGCACGCCGGCCTCGGCGGCCAGCCGCTCGACGGCCTCGACGAAGCTCAGCCGCTCGGTTTCCTGCAGGAAGCTGATGAGGTCGCCGTGCTTGCCGCTGGAGAAGCAGTGGTAGAAGCCCTTGTCGTCGTTGACGAAGAAGGACGGCGTCTTCTCCTTCGTGAAAGGCGACAGGCCCGCGTACTCCCGCCCCTGCCGCTTCAGCTTCACGGTCTTGCCGATTACGTCCGACAACCGGACGCGCGACTTGATCTCCTCCAGGAAGCGGTCGTCGAAGCGCATCAGAGGCGCCAAACAAACTTAGTCATGGTGAGCAGCGGCCCTACGGGACGCATGTCGAACCACGCAATACGGTCATGCGTCCTTCGACACGCCCGCTGCGCGGGCTGCTCAGGATGACTAAGGGGTTGGACGGCAGTCATTCTGGGGCTGGGTGATACTGCCTGTTGCGGGCGAGGACCGGCAGGCGATCCCACTCGCCGTTGATGACGGCTTCCTTCTTGACGCGCGACCAGCGCTTTAGGCGGCGCTCGTAGTCGATCGCATCGTGAATGTCCTGGAACTCGCCGCACCAAACCACCTCGATTGGCAGACGCGTGGAGGTATATCCGCCTGTGGTCCCGGCGCGGTGTTGCCCGATCCGCTGCTCAAGGTTGGTCGTGCAGCCCGTGTAGTAGCTGCCGTCAGCGCACCGCAGAATGTAGACCCAGGCCGCCATCCCTAACCTTCGTCATCCTGAGCAGCCGCGCAGCGGCGTGTCGAAGGACGCAAAGCGGCCCTGCGTGGTTCGACACGCCGCCTTCGGCGGCTGCTCACCATGACTAATTCGGGTGGGCTGCATAGTCACGGCTACCACGTCCAATCAGCCGCGCTCGAACGGCAACCGCCGTCGTCCCAGCCTTTCCACGCCCGGCCGCGGACGACCTGGCCGGTGGGGGCGCCGGTGGGTTCGCCGTTTCTCAGCGCCACGCCGCCGCTGACGATGACGTCCGAGACGCCGACGGCGAACTGGCGGGGGTCGGCGTAGGTGGCGCGGTCGGCCACCGTCTTCGGGTCGAAGACGACGATGTCGGCGTACCAGCCGGGCATCAGGCGGCCGCGCTCCTTCAGGCCGAGGTTCGTGGCCGGCAGGCTGGTCAGCTTGCGGACGGCTTCGGCGAGGCTCAGCGCCTGCTCCTCGCGCACATACTTTCCGAGCAGGCGGGCGAAGTTGCCGTAGGCGCGGGGGTGGGTGCTGGAGAGCAGGAAGACCCCCTCCGGCGCCTGGGCCGAGGCGTCCGAGCCGAAGCTCATCCACGGCAGCGCAGTCTGGCGCCGGACGTTGTCCTCGCTCATCAGGAAGTAGACGACCTGCACCCGCGTGCCGTCCTCGATGACGAGGTCGATGGCGGCGTCCTCCGGGCTGACGCCGCGCTGGGCCGCCACCTCGGCCAGCGTCTTGCCGATGAGGGGCTTCAGCGCCGGGTTCCTGAAGCCGACCAGCAGCGTCCCCTCAGGCCCGGCGTGGCGGTAGAGGTTCTCGTAAGGCGCGGCCGGATCCCGCATCTCGGCGATCACCCTGGCGCGGGTCGCGGGGTCCTTCAGCCGAGCGATCCAGGCCTCGCGGCCGCCGGCTTGGACCCAGGGCGGCATGGCGGCGTCCAGCCCCGTGGAGCCGGCCGTGTAGGTGTACATGTTGGCCGTTATCCGCTGGCCACGCGCGCGGGCGGCCTCGACGCGGGCGATGGCGGCGTCGAGCTTGTCCCAGTTCCCCTTGCCCGCCTGCTTGAGATGATAGATCTCCGCCGGCGCGCCGGAGCGGCGGGATATCTCGATCAGCTCGTCGATGCCCTCCAGGAGCCGGTCGCTCTCGTAGCGCATGTGGCTGGTGTAGATGCCGCCGCAGCGGCCCGCCTC
>CAMLRH010000231.1 GCA_946482375.1 uncultured Caulobacteraceae bacterium
ACGTCGTCGGGCAGGCCGTGGCGCTTCTCGACGTCCTTCTGCAGCTCCTTGGCCGCCATCAGGTGACCCGGGAAGAGCAAATCGACCGTCCAGCCGATGACCGGCACGGCCGAGGTGGCGCTGTCGGCCAGCAGGTAGGCGGCCATCTTGCCCATGGTCAGAGGCGCAGCCTTGCCGCGCACCGCGTGCACCATCAGCAACGCGCCGGCGGTGACGCTGTAGACGGCGTTGGCGCCCGGAATCCACGACAGCAGGCCGTCCAGCCCGATCCCGACCGGCCCGACCCCGACCACACGGTCGGAGAGGCGCTTGATCTGCTCGGCTGATCGCCAGGCGGCGTGGGCGTTTTCGCGGCTCATGGGACTGGAACGCGGCTGGAGGGATCGCGGCTCCCAAGTTAAACCGGCGCCGTGAGCAAAGCGCCAGACATCGCCGATCTTGAAAAGCGCCTCGTCGCGGGCGACCGCGCGGCGCTGGCCCGGGCGATCACCCTCGTCGAAAGCCGCCGCGCCGACCATCAGGCGGCCGCCCGGGCGCTGCTGGAGCGGGTCATGCCGCTGACCGGCCGGGCCCAGCGCGTCGGCATCACCGGGGTGCCCGGCGCGGGCAAATCGACGACCATCGAGGCGCTGGGCTGCAACCTGACCGCCGCCGGCCACAGGGTCGCGGTGCTGGCGGTCGACCCCTCCTCCGGCCGCACCGGCGGCTCGATCCTGGGCGACAAGACCCGGATGGAGCGGCTGGCGCAGGACCCCAACGCCTACATCCGCCCTTCCCCCTCCGGTGGCGCGCTGGGCGGCGTCGCCCGCAAGACCCGCGAGGCCATGCTGCTCTGCGAGGCGGCGGGCTTCGACGTCATCATCGTCGAGACGGTGGGCGTCGGTCAGTCGGAAACGGTCGTCGCCGAGATGGTCGATATCTTCCTGGCCCTGCTCATTCCCGGCGGCGGCGACGAACTGCAGGGCATCAAGAAGGGCCTGATCGAGATCGCCGACCTGATCGTCATCAACAAGGCCGACGCCGACCCGGACAAGGCGAAACGCTCCGCGCGCGACTACAAGGCCGCCCTGCACATCATCGCCCCCGCCCATCCCGACTGGACGCCGCCGGTGCTGACCGCCTCCGGGCTGAAGAATGAAGGTCTCGACAAGCTCTGGGCTACCATCGAGCGCCACCGCGAGGTCATGAGCGCCAACGGCGCCCGCGCCGCCCGCCGCGCCGAACAGAACGCCCGCTGGATGTGGGCGCAGGTCACTGACCGCCTGAACGAGGCCTTCCGCAACCACCCGCAGGTGGCCGAACTCTCTCACGAGCTCGAACGCCAGGTCCGCGCCTCGCGGATTCCAGCGTCCGTGGCCGCCGACAAGCTGCTGGCCGCGTTTGGCTTAGCTCCCTTCCCCCTGGATGGGGGAAGGGCCTAGAGCCACCACAGCCGCGCTTCGCCGCCGGGTTCGCCGAGCGTCGTCACGACCCAGTCGCACGCCTCGCGCAGCGGGTCCTCCAGCCCCGGAGGCGCGTTAGCCACCACCAGCGCGCAGCCGTTCATCTTCATGGGGTCGAACAGCGGACGCAGCCGCACCTCCGCCACCAGCGCGCCGGGCGCCTCCAGGTCGCGCAGGAAGGCGTCGAAGGTCTCCAGGTCCTTCAGCGGCAGCCAGATGCAGACCGTCGCCGACGGGTTCTTCCGCAGCACCTCGCCCGTGACCATCGTCGCCTGCTCGTAATCGTCCGGCCGTTCGAACGGCGGGTCGATCAGGACCAGCAGTCGCCCGCCCGGCGTCTGGTCCCGCAGTTGTGCGTAACCGTCGCCCCGCACCGCCCTCGCATTCGGATGGGGCGCCAGCGCCCGGCGCAGGGCGTCATGGTCGTCCGGCCGCAGTTCACAGGCGACCAGGCGGTCGTCCTTGCGCAGCGTTCCGGCCGCCAACACCGGCGAGCCCGGATACCGCCGCAGGCTGGCCGGGTTGAATGCCGCGACCGCCTGTTTCAGCAGGCCGAGCCCAGCCGGCGCGCCTGCGTCGCCCATCAGCCGCCCGATCCCGACCGCCGCCTCGCCGGACTTCAGCGCCATCTCGCCTTCGAGGTCGTAGACGCCCGCCCCGCCGTGCGTGTCGATCACCGTCAGCGGTTCCGGCGAAGCCAGCAGATCGCGTAGCATCAGCAGCAGAGCGGCGTGCTTGACGAGGTCGGCGAAATTCCCGGCGTGGAAGGCGTGGCGGTAGTTCATGGGCCCTCGGCAACTCGCCGCCTGCCTACCACGTTGCGCAGGCGATGGCGCAGCGCCGCACGAAAGCAGTCCTCTCCGCGGCGGATCCCGCCGACATGCCGGCCGTGGCGGAGGCCGCCGGCCTGACCTATGTCGACGACCGCGATCCTGGCGTCACCCGCCACGGCGCCCCGCGCGGCGTCGAGTATCGCGGCCCGGACGGAAAGCCGATCCGCGACCGGAAGACCGTCGAACGCATCGACAAGCTGGTCATCCCCCCTGCCTGGACCGAGGTGTGGATCTGCGCCGACTCGAACGGCCACATCCAGGCGACCGGCCGCGACCAGAAAGGCCGCAAGCAGTACCGCTATCACGACGACTGGCGATCGGTCCGCGACAGCGCCAAGTACGAGAAGATGATCGCCTTCGGCCGCGCCCTGCCGAAGCTGCGCAAGCGGGTGGAGGAGGACCTGGCCAGACGCGGCCTGCCTCGGGAGAAGGTGCTGGCCACCGTCGTGCGTCTGCTGGAAATGACGTTGATCCGCGTCGGCAACGACGAATACGCCAGGCAGAACAAGAGCTTCGGCCTCACCACCCTGCAAAAGCGGCACCTGAAGCTCGCCAGCGAGAAAGCCGTCTTCGAATTCCGCGGCAAGAGCGGCAAGGTCCACAAGACCGGCATCCGCGACCGCCGCCTGGTGCGGGTGGTGCGGGCCTGTCAGGAGCTGCCAGGCCAGCGCCTGTTCAAGTACGTCGACGAGGACGGCGCCCCGCAGGCCGTCACCTCCTCAGACGTCAACGCCTACCTGCGCGAGGCGATGGGTGGTGACTTCACGGCGAAAGACTTCCGCACCTGGGCCGGCACGCTGGCCGCCGCGCAGGCGCTGACAATGCAGGGCGCGGCCGACAGCGCCACGGCCTCGAAGCAGACCGTCACGACCTGCGTGAAGGCGGTGGCCGGGCTGCTCGGCAACACGCCGGCGGTCTGCCGCTCCTCCTATATCCACCCGGCGATCATCGAGGCGTATGAGAACGGCGAGCTTGGCGAGCGGTTCGGGAAATCGCCCAACGCCGGCGAACCGGCCCTGCTGCGCTTCCTCGAGGCGCTGGCCTAGACCAGCATCTCCAGCGGCGCGGGCGGGGCGAGCTGCTCGAAGGTGCATTGGCGCGGCGCCTTGTCCGGCCGCCAGCGCATCAGCTTGGTCCCGTGCCGGAAGCGGCCGCCGGTGACGTGATCGTAGCGGACCTCGACGACCAGCTCCGGCTTCAGCGGGACCCACTCGGCGGAGCGCTCGGTGCTCCAGCGGCTCGGCCCGCCCGGCGCGTTGCCGGTGAACCCCTCCCCGCCCGCCAGCGCCTCCAGCCGTTTCGTCAGCACCGCCCGCTCGGCGTTGGCGATCGTGGAGGTGAAGCCGACGTGGTCGAGCAGGCCGCGCGCGTTGTAGAGGCCGAGCAGCAGCGAGCCGACCAGCTTCGAACCGGTCGCATATCGGAAACCGCCCACCACGCAGTCGGCCGTGCGCAGGCACTTCACCTTCAGCATCGCCCGCTCGCCGGGGACGTAAGGGCCCTCCAGCCGCTTGGCGATCACGCCGTCGAGCGCGCCGTTGGTGCGGTTCAGCCAGCGCTTCGCCTCGCCGGCGTCGCGGGTGTAGGGCGTAAGCGTCAGCGACGGATGCTCACCCACCTCGGCCAGGAAAGCCTCCAGCGCCGCGCGGCGTTCGGACAGGGAACGGTCGATCAGGACCTCGCGGTCGGGCGTCAGCAGCATGTCGAACAGGATAAGGGTGGCCGGCGTCTGCGTGGATAACTTGCGGATCCGGCTCTCGGCCGGATGCAGGCGCAGCTGCAGGGAATCGAACGACAGCGTCCCGTCGACCGGGATGACGAGCTCGCCATCCACCACGAACCGCTTCGCCGGCAGAGCCGCCAGCGCCTCGACCATCTCCGGGAAGTAGCGGCCGAGCGGCTTTCCCGACTTGGCGCGCAGGTCCACCTCCGTTCCATCCCGCCAGGCGAGGCAGCGGAACCCATCCCACTTCGGCTCGAACTGCCAGCCCGGGTCCGAGGGCAGGGTCTCGACGGACTTCGCCTCCATCGGCGGGGTGTCTCTGGGCAGCGGCAGGGTCATGCCCCGCCAACGGCCGCGCTCGCCGCGCCGTTCCGTCAAGGTGAACGGAATACAACCACAGCCTCACACTGGTTTCAGGTCGGGGGTGCTTTTCTCCGCATCGACGCTGTCGTGGTGACGGCGCAGAACGGAAAGGAATGGCCTCATGAAAAAGGTCCTGCTCTCTCTGGCGGCCGTGTCCGCCATCGCC
>CAMLRH010000232.1 GCA_946482375.1 uncultured Caulobacteraceae bacterium
CGCAGGCCGTTGCGGTCCAGCGTGGCGCCGATCTGGCGGCCGTCGGTGAAGGCGATGGCGGCGGGACCGTCCCACGGCTCCATCAGCGCGGCGTAGTACTCGTAGAAGGCCCGGCGCTTGGCGTCCATCAGCGGATTGCCGGCCCACGCCTCGGGGATCAGCATCATCACCGCGTGCGCCAGCGGATAGCCGCCGGCCAGCAGCAGCTCGAGCGCGTTGTCGAGGCAGGCGGTGTCCGACTGACCGTGCGGGATCAGCGGCCACATCTTGTTGAGGTCGGGTCCCAGCAGCGGGCTTTCCAGCGTGCGGCGGCGCGCGTTCATCCAGTTCACGTTGCCGCGCACGGTGTTGATCTCACCGTTGTGGGCGATGAACCGGTAGGGGTGGGCCAACTTCCACGACGGGAAGGTGTTGGTCGAGAAGCGCTGGTGCACCATGGCCAGCGCGCTCTCGGTCAGCGGGTTCTGCAGGTCGAGGTAGAACGCGCCCACCTGACCGGCCAGCAGCAGGCCCTTGTAGACCACCGTCCGCGTCGAGAACGACGGCATGTAGAGCTCGGTCAGCCCCGGCAGGCCGCGCTTCTGCGCCAGTTCCGCCAGCGGGTTCTGGGTCTGCTTGCGGATGGCCAGCAGCTTGCGCTCGAAGGCGTCCTGGTCCTTCACGTTCGGGCCTGGCGTGACGATCGCCTGACGGATCACCGGCATCTCGTCGAGCACGGTCTTGCCGAGCCCGTTGGTGTCCACCGGCACGTCGCGCCAGCCGAGCAGGTTCTGGCCCTCGACGCTGATGAAGTGCTCGAACTGGCCGATGGCGGCCTCACGCGCGGCCTCGTCACGCGGCATGAAGCACATCGCGACCGCATACTCACCGGCCGGCGGCAGGCGCAGGTCGTTGCGCGCCGCCCAGTCGCGCAGCAGGGCGTCCGGAATCTGGATCAGGCAGCCGGCGCCGTCGCCCACGAGCGGGTCGGCGCCCACCGCACCGCGGTGGTCGAGGTTGAGCAGGATCTGCAGGCCCTGGCGCACGATCTCATGGGACTTGCGTCCCTTGATGTTCGCCACGAATCCGACGCCGCACGCATCGTGCTCGTTGCGCGGGTCGTAGAGGCCTTGCTTGACTGGCGCGCCCATCACTCTCGTTCTCAAACCATCACTTCGCACCCGCAACATGCGCGGGGAGCGTCTTTTTGCCGAAAAGGTCGCAAATGTCGATGTCTGTGCAAGCGACAGACATGACAATTTGTATCTAAAGAAACAATTTGCCCGCAATCAGGCAGGCTGGCCAGTCAGTCGTCGTCTTCGACGGCTTCCCAGGCGCTCGGCTCGTCGGGCGTAACGGCCACGTCGGTGACGTCGGCTTCCGGCCAGGTGTGGCGCACCTTCGACAGCTGCGAGGCGTCGTCCTCGATCCAAACCTCGCGGCGGCGGTCACCGTGGGCGACGGGCGGCTTTTCGGGGTCGGGCATGGCTTGGCTCCTTCCTACCAAGCGGCGGGGGGCGCCCTGGGTTCCCTCAAGCGGAGTCGGCGGCCACGCTTCCCGCCCCGCGCGGGTCGTTGCGGGCAGCCTGAAGCTCGGCGGCCAGTTGTTCGATGCGGTAGGGCTTCACCAGCAGGCGCAGTCCGTCCTCGTTGGCCGCGGCGGCGGCTTCGGAGAAGCCCGTGGTCAGCACCACCGGCAGCTCCGGTTTGCGCTTGCGGATCTCGCGGGCCAGCTGGATGCCGTCCATCTCGCCGGGCATGACCATGTCGGAGAAGACGAGGTCGAACCTCTGTCTCGACAACCGCTTCAGCGCCTCGGCGGCGTCGAGGGCGTGGACCGGCTCGTAGCCGAGTTCCTTCAGCATCTCGCCGACGACCGACGCGACGCCGTCGTCGTCCTCGACCATCAGGATGCGGCCGTGGCCCTTCGCGGGCTCGCGCTCCTCCTCCACCCGACGGATGGACAGCGGTTTGTCGGTGCGCGGCAGGAACAGGGATATAGTCGCGCCCTCGCCCGGCGCGCTCTCGATGCGGACGTCGCCTCCCGAGGCGCGGGTGAAGCCGTAGACCTGACTGAGGCCCAGCCCCGTCCCCTGTCCTCGCTCCTTCGTGGTGAAGAAGGGCTCGAAGACGCGACTCACCATCTCCGGCTCCATGCCCTCGCCGGTGTCGCTCACCGACAGGCGGACAAAGTCGCCCTCGAGATTGCCGTCGGCGACGTCGCGCACATTCTCGGCCGAGATGACGATGCGCCCGCCGTTCGGCATGGCGTCGCGGGCGTTCACGGCGATGTTGAGAAGCGCCAGTTCCAGCTGGTGCGGGTCGATCTCCACCGGCCAGAGATCGCTCGCGAAGTCGAGCTTGACCTCGACGTCCTCGCGCAGCGACCGGTCGAGCAGGACACGCATCTCGCCGATCTGGCCGGCGAGGTCGACGACCTCGGGCTTCAGCGCCGTGCGGCGCGAGAAGGCGAGCAACTGGCGCGTCAGGCTGGCGCCCCGATCGACGGCCTGGCGGATGCTTTCCTTCAGCATCTGGCGGCGCGCCGGGTCGTGGGTGCGGTCCATCAGGTCCAGCCCGCTAGAGGCGACCATCAGCAGGTTGTTGAAGTCGTGCGCCACCCCGCCGGTCAGCTGGCCGATGGCCTCCATCTTCTGACTTTGGCGCAGCGCTTCTTCCGCCTTCTCGCGTTCCTCGATCTGAACCCGGAGTTCGCGGTTGGCGGCGGCCAGCGCCCGGGCGCGCTGGCGCAGTTCGTTGTTGGCCCGAGTCAGCACCGCCTGCGCCGCGCCCAGCACGCCCAGTAGCAGGGCCGCCATGCCGACCAGCAGCGCGGCGGCGCCATAGCGGGTGAAGCGGCGGCTGACCGGCTCCAGCGTGCTGCGCACATGCACGACCCCGACCGGCGTATCGGCCTGGGTGATCGGCTTGGTCACCGCCAGGTGCGCACCGTCGAAGACCGGCTTGGCCGCGCCGGTCACGCGTTTGGGCAGCGCCGAGCCCATCTTCTGGTAGCCGGCGACCAGCGCGCCGGTCTCGTCATAGACGCCGACCGCCTCGATCTCGGGGTTGGCGCGCAGCGCGTCGACGTATTCCTGCGCGGCGGGTCCGTCGTCGAAGACCACCGCCGCACTCACCGTCGCGGCCAGGATGTCGGCCTGCACGCCGACTTCCCGCGCCTTCTGCGAGTGGTAGAGCCGCTCGCCGTAGAGACCGGCGATGACGCCCGCGAACAGCAGGGTCAGCGCGCCGCCCAGCGCCACCAGCGGAATGATCCGCCATGATCGCCAGATCCGGCCCGTCCCCGCCGCCATCAGCCCCTCGCCTTCCTCGGGCGCACGGTCAGCGCCAGCCGCAGCAGCTTGGAACTGATCGAAAGCCGGTTGTCCTCGGCGGCCTCATCGTTGATGTGGAAACGGACCCGCTGGTCCTTGAGCACGAAGTGGATGGCCCCGCGGGACGAGCCCATGGCCTGGTCGGTCACGGTCAACGTCGGCGAGCCCCGCAACGCCGCCAGTCCCTCCGGCACCGACTCGGCCTTGGAGCCGGCGATGTAGGCGATGTGGCACTCGGCGTCGGGATGGGCCCGGTCCAGCCGCTTGGCGACGATGGGATGGTCGCCGATCCGCTGGCCGGCGACGGCGCGGTCCAGCTGCCCCCCGAACGGGTCGAAGCCGACCACGCAGAGGTTCAGCGGGCTGTTCGGCGCCGGGAAGCTCGCGCCCGGCCACTCCACAAAGGCGGCGAACTTGTAGAGGTAAGCCGCCTTGATGGCGTACTCCGACGCCGCCTGCGCGGGCGCGCTCACGGCCAGGGCGGCCGCGATCCCCGTGAGGGAGCCTATGAGCGCGCGGCGCTTCACGCCTAGAAGCCCCACCTCAGCTGGGCGTAGACGGCCCGTCCGAACGCGCGGCGGCGCTGCGGGTCGGCGGTTTCGAACTTGTGGTCGTCGAGCAGGTTCTGGCCCGCGACCGACAGCTCCAGTTCGTCGTTAACATGCCAGCCCAGGCGAGCATCGGCCTCGACGTAGCCGTCCACACCGGAAAGGGCGAGTTCGTCGACCGCCCGCAGCCGCACGTCCAGCTCGACGCTGTCGGCGAGATTGGACTGCGAGCGCAGCGTCACCTGATAGTTGGGGTCGTCGCCCTGCGAGGCGAGGAAGCCCAGGTCGGTCTGACCCGGCTTCACGGCGAAGTCCTTGTCCAGAGTGCTTACCCCTGCGCTGAGGCGCCAGCGCGGGCGCACATCCCAACTACCCCAGGCCTCCAGGCCATAGGTCCGCCCCTCCGCATCGTTAGCAAAGACGAGGGGCACGATTGTGACCGGCGCCGGGCGCACGGTCCGCAGGTTGTCGTACTCGTTGTAGAAGGCCGAGATCGAAAAGGCGGTGTTGGCCGTTGGGTTCGAGCGGTAGCCGAGCTCGTAGGCGGTCAGCAGCTCCGACTGGAAGTCGCCCCCGACCAGGAAGCCGAACGAGTTGAGGTCGCGCTCGATGCGGTTGGGCGTGCGCGAGGC
>CAMLRH010000233.1 GCA_946482375.1 uncultured Caulobacteraceae bacterium
CGCGAATGCTGAAATTGTAGCTGGTGAAGTTGTTCTTCGAGAAGGTGACGTTCGGAATCGCCTTCAACAGGTCGAAGCCGCCTTCGATCTTCTGCTCTTCCAGCGCCTTCTGGCTGAAGGCCGAAATGGCGATGGGCACGTCCTGGATATTTTCCTCGCGCTTCTGCGCGGTGACAATCAGGGCTTCGACTTCAGCGCCGTCCCCCACGGCGCTTGACCCCTGGGGGTCGGCGTCAGGCTCCACGACAATCGAACCGGCGCTGGAGACGCGATAGGTCAGGCCGCTGTCGGCAAGGAGCAGGTGCAGCGCCGCTTCGGGCGTCAGGTTACCCTGCACCGCCGGCGCGTGGCGGTTCCGCGTCAACGCCGAAGAGATGATGATCTCGCGTTCGCTCTGCTGCCCGAAGCGCGTCAACGCGCTGTCGAGGTCCTGCGCCGGAATATCGAACGAGACGAATGCCTGCGAGGACTGCGCCGCCGCGACCGACGGCGCCATGGTCACTGCAGCGCATCCCGCCAGTAGCGCCAACCGCAAACGAATAACTTGTGATGTCTTCATCTGGACCCCCCGTTGTCTTTGGGGAGCGCTTGAAGCTTCCCCGTTGAGGGCCAGAAACGCACGCACGACAAATTCCCTTACCCCGCCGTCGAAATTTTCTCGCGCAAGGTCAGCGAGCCGTCGCGTTCGGTCTGGATTTCCACGGGCAGGACCTCGGTCACCGCCGCGGCGAACCGGCCAGGGTCGGCGGTGCGAAACACGCCCGTCACACGGTATCCCGCGATCGACGGATCGGCGATGGCGAGGGGGCGGTCGGTGTAGCGGTTCACCTCGGACACGGCCTCGGCCAGCGTCGCGGACTTGAAGACGAGCTGGCCGGACTGCCAGCTGGTCTGGGCCTCCACATCCGCCGGGCGCACGGTCATGGCCGCCGTCGGCCCGGCCTCGAGCAATTCGCCGGCGCTCATGGTGACCTGCTGCTCCACCGGCGCCGATGTCCGCGCCACCCGCGCCACCTTCACCACACCCTCGACGAGCGTGACCTTCACCTGGTCTTCGTCCAGCCGGACGTCGAAGCTGGTGCCGACGGCGGTGATCCGCCGGTCGCCGGCATAGACCTGAAAGGGGATGCGCTTGTTGTGGGCCACCTCGAACAGGACCTGGCCGCGCACCAGGCGCACGCCGCGCTCGCGGCCAGTGTAGGCGACCTTCAGCACGCTGTCGGTGTTGAGCACGGCGACCGAGCCGTCCGGCAGCTTGACGCTGGTCCGTTCGCCGACGGCCGTGCGGTAGATGGCGGCGTTCGGGTTCAGCGCGGGCGACAGCGGCGCGGCCGCCTGCTCCAGCCGCGAGACGCTGGGGTTGGTGTCGGGCCACAGCGCCGCCCAGCCGGTTCCGAGCACCACCACCGCAACCGCGGCCGCGGCTGCCGCCCAGACAGGCCGCCGCGGCCGATGCCCCAGCGCCGCCAGCGCCGCGCTGCGCATCTCCATCAACTCGGGATGGGCGGAATAGCGGTTCGGCGCGCCCACGGCCTCGCGAACCCGCTCATAGAGAGCCGGCCGCGTGGGATCGGCCGCCAGCCACGCCTCCAGCTGCGCCCGCTGTTCGGGCGTCAGCCGTCCCTCGTTCTCACGGGCCAGCCACTCGATGGCTTCTTCATGGGGAGCGGCGGCGGGTTTGCGGCTCATCGGGCGCCCTCCAGCCGCTCGAACAGGTGGGCCATGGCGATGCGCATGTGCTTTTCCACCGCGCTGATCGACAGGCCCATGCCGCGCGCGATCTCCACCTGCTTGATGTTCTCCAGCCTGGCCAGGACGAAGATGTGCCGCGTCCGCTCCGGCAGCTCGCGCAGCGCGATGAGCACGTCGCTCAGCTCCTGCTGCGCCGCGAAGATGACCTCGGGCGAGGCGTCGGCGGGCGCATGCAGCGCCTCGTTGTAGGAAACCTGCCGCGTCCGCCCCCGCGCCTTGGCCCGGCGGTGATAGTCCACCGCCGCGTTGGCCGCCGTCTCGAACAGGTAGCGCTCCAGCTTCTCGATGCCGGCCACGCCCTGGCGCCGCGCCAGCCGGTCGAAGACGTCCTGCACGACGTCCTCGGCGTCCATGGTCGGGATGCCCCGCCGCTCGAAGTAGCGGACCAGCGCGGGGCGGAACTGACGCGACAGCGCCTCGACCGCCGCGTGGTCGGCCGCCTGTTCCGCCGTGAGTGGCGCTTTACCCATACCTGCCCCGTCAGCCGGGCGGACGCCCGCGCAACCCCCTCAAACGCAGGCTAGCGCGAAACCCTTACCCGCGGCGGCGAAAAAGTTTGGAGGGCGGGGCAAGCTATCCACAACATCTAGTTCCTGTGGAGAAGTGCGTATCTAGATGTTGCGCCTTCAAATGAGAGGATTACGATATCTGGTATGGAGACGGCCGGCGGGCGGTCTCCCACACAAGATGTAGGGCTCGGAGGGCGGACGATGGGCTGGACAGACGAACGGGTGGCGATCCTCAAGAAGCTCTGGCTCGAAGGCCTCTCGGCCAGCCAGATCGCCAAGCAGCTGGGCGGGGTCACCCGCAACGCCGTGATCGGCAAGGTGCATCGCCTCGGGCTTTCGGGCCGCGCCACGCCCTCGCAGCCCCGGCAAGCAGTCTACAAGGCGCCGCGCGCACCGCGTCCGGTCTCCGCTTCGCCCGCCCCGCGCCGGGTCAACGAACCCAGCCACCAGCCCGCGCCGCGCGTGCAGGTCTATCGCGAGGAAGCGCCCGGCACGGCGACCGTGCTGACGCTCGGCTCGCACATGTGCAAGTGGCCGATCGGCGACCCCTCCAGCGACAGCTTCACCTTCTGCGGCAAGCGCGCCGACGATGGTCACCCCTACTGCGTCGACCACGCCCGCGTCGCCTATCAGCCGCAACAGACCGGCAAGAAAAAGACCGGCGCCAACGAGCTCGCGCGCTCCCTGCGCCGCTACATTTGACGGGGGCGAGGACAGGGGCCGGGGATTGCTGCTAATCCCTGGCTCCTGAACCCCCATGACCGACGTCGCTCCAGACACCAACGCCCAGGCCTACTCCGTCTCCGAACTCTCGTTCGCGCTGAAGCGGACGCTGGAGGACGCCTACGGCTTCGTGCGGCTGCGCGGCGAGCTGTCGAAGGTCACCTTCCACTCCAACGGCCACGTCTACCTGTCGATCAAGGACGACAAGGCCTGCATCGACGGCGTCGTCTGGAAGGGCTCGGTGCGGGGGCTGTCCGTGCGGCCCGAGCAGGGGCTGGAGGTCATCGTCACCGGCAAGGTGACCACCTACCCCATGGGCTCGCGCTACCAGATCGTCATCGAGACGATGGAGGCGGCGGGCCTCGGCGCCCTGCTGGCCCAACTCGAGCGCCTGAAGGCGAGGCTGCAGGACGAGGGTCTGTTCGAGGCCGCGAGGAAGCGGCCGCTGCCGTCGATGCCCGGGGTCGTCGGCGTCATCACCAGCCCGACCGGCGCGGTGATCCGCGACATCCTCCATCGCATCCGCGACCGCTGGCCCTGCCGCGTCGTCGTCTGGCCGGTGGTGGTGCAGGGCGAGGCCGCCGCCGCCCAGGTCTGCGCCGCCATCGAGGGCTTCAACCGCATGGAGGCTGGTGGCGCGCTCCCCCGCCCCGACATCATCATCGTCGCGCGCGGCGGGGGCTCGGTGGAAGACCTCTGGCCCTTCAACGACGAGACACTGGCCCGCACGGTCGCGGCCGGGACCATTCCGCTCATCAGCGCCGTGGGCCACGAGACCGACACCACCCTGATCGACTTCGTCTCCGACCGCCGCGCGCCCACCCCGACCGCCGCCGCCGAGATGGCGACGCCGGTGCTGTCGGAGCTGAAGGCCGCCGTCGCCGATTACGAACGCCGTCTCGCGAGGTGCGGCGGGCGGCTGCTGGAGGAACGACGCACGCGGCTGGCCTCCGCCGCCCGTGGCCTCCCCCGCCCGACCGAGCTCATCGGCATGGCGCAGCAGCGGTTCGATCTCGCCTCCGGGCGGTTGGCCGCCGCGCTGGAACGCAACACCGCCGTCCACGAGCGCGAGCTGGTCCGCGCCTCTGCCCGCCTCTCCCACGCTGCGCTCGCCCGAAAGGTCGAGGACGCGCGCCAGCGCCTTTCCCAGGCCAACCTGCGCCTCAACCGCACCGTCGGCTTCAACTTCGACCGCGAGGCGCTGCGCGTCGCCCACATCGGCAAGCTGCTCTCCAGCTTGAGCCCCCGCGCACCGCTGGAACGCGGCTACGCCCTCATCCACCGCGCGGACGGGTCGCTCGCCCGCTCAGCCGAGGCGCTAGCGGCCGGCGAGGCGCTGGTGCTGGAGTTCCGGGACGGCAAGCGCGGCGCGACGGTGGACGGAACGCCCTCCGCGAAGCCCGCCAAACCCAAAGCTCCGCCCCCAAACCAGGGCAGTCTGTTTTAACTCCGCTCATCCCGACGAAAGTCGGGACCCAGGTCTGTCCAGTCAGCACTCCGCTG
>CAMLRH010000234.1 GCA_946482375.1 uncultured Caulobacteraceae bacterium
CTTGGATGGGGGAGGGCGCACAGTGCCTTTCGCCGCCATCGCTTTCCAGAGCCCGCCGTCGCTGATAGCCCTGATCCGTCATGCCCGAGTTCACGACCGCCAACCCGGCGACAGGAGAGCGGGGCCGCAGCTACCCCGGCCACACGGCCGATGAGGCGCATGCGGCCGTCGCCGCGGCGCGAGCGGCGTTCGAAGGCTGGCGGCGTACGGGTTTCGCCGAACGCGCCGCGTTGATGCGCAAGGCGTCCGGGGTGCTTCGCGCCCGGAAGGACGAATTCGCCGCGCTGATGACCGAGGAGATGGGCAAGCTCATCACCGACGGGCGGGCCGAGATCGAGAAATGCGCCTTCAACTGCGACTGGTTCGCCGACAACGCCGAGCGCTACCTGGCGCGCGAGCCAGTCGACCTCGGCGCGGGCGAGACCTTCGTCACCTTCAATCCGCTGGGCGTCGTGCTGGCGGTGATGCCGTGGAATTTCCCGTTCTGGCAGGTCTTCCGCTTCGCCGCCCCGGCGCTGATGGCGGGGAACGCGGCGGTGCTGAAGCACGCCAGCAACGTGCCGGGCTGCGCGCTGGCCATCGAGGATGTGTTCCGCGAGGCGGGTTTCCCCGATGGCCTGTTCCGGACCGTGCTGATCGGCAGCGATGGCGTGAAGGCGCTGATCGAGGACGAGCTCATAGCCGCCGTCACCCTGACCGGCAGCGTCGGCGCCGGACGCAGTGTGGCGACCGCGGCGGGCGGGGTGCTGAAGAAGTGCGTCCTCGAACTCGGCGGGTCCGACCCGTACATCGTGCTGGAGGACGCCGACATCGACGCGGCGGCGAAGGTCTGTGCGACGGCCCGCATCGTCAACGCGGGCCAGAGCTGCATCGCCGGCAAGCGGTTCGTCGTGGTGCGGGAGGTGCGACAGGCGTTCGAGCAGGCGCTGGTCGCGGCCATGGGCGAGTACCCCCTCGGCGACCCGCGTGATGAGGCGACAAAGCTCGGCCCGTTGCAGAGCGTGAAGGCGCGTGACGACGTCCATGCGCAGGTGCGGGCCAGTATCGAGCGCGGCGCGCGTTTGCTGCTCGGCGGCGAGGTTCTCGACCAGCCGGGCGCCTGGTATCCGGCCACGGTGCTGACCGATGTGCGTCCCGGCCAGCCGGCGCACGACGACGAAGTCTTCGGCCCCGTCGCCGCGATCATTGAGGCGCAGGATGAAGCCGACGCCATCCGGATCGCCAACGACAGTCGTTTCGGACTTGGCTCCGGCGTGCTGACGGGCGACCTTGAGCGTGGCCGGCGTATCGCGGCGGAGGCGCTGGAGGCCGGCATGAGCTTCGTCAATGACAACGTCCGCTCGGACCCGCGCGCGCCGTTCGGCGGCGTGAAGTGGTCGGGCTATGGCCGCGAGTGTTCGGCCCACGGCGCCCGCGAGTTCGTCAACATCAAGACGGTCCATGTGAAGCCGCAGTCGGCTTCGGCCGGACAGGCGATCGAATAACTTGGCCCGCCCCATTCGCCTTCCCGCCAAGATCGCCGCGCGCCTTGAGGAGGAAGCCCAAGCGCTGACCACGGCGCGAGGCCCGCGCATCGACTTCGAGCAGCCGAAGGGCGAACCGGCGCTGGTCGGGGCGGATTCGGTGTCGTGGCAGGTGTTCCGCAATCCGATCGCCCTCTACATCGGCGGCATCACGGCGGTGCTGCTGGAGCTGGCCGAGCCGCGCGTGCGTCACGGGGTCTGGGACCACACCACCTTCCGCACCGATCCGCTGCGGCGGATGCAGCGGACAGGGTTGGCGGCCATGGTCACCGTCTATGGCGCCCGCAGCGTGGCCGAGACGCTGATCGGCGGCGTGGGGCGGATGCACGCGCGGGTGACCGGCGAGACGCCGGCGGGCGCGGCCTATCGGGCGGATGACCCTGAACTGCTCGACTGGGTGCAGGCGACGGCCTCGTTCGGTTTCCTGGAGGCCTACAGCGCCTTCGTGCGGCCGCTCAGCGACGCGGAGAAGAACCGCTACTACGCCGAGGGCGAGTCGTCGGCGGGGCTCTACGGCGCGACGGGCGCGCCGAGATCGCTGGCGGAGCTGACCGCGCAGTTCGAGGCCATGCGGCCTAGGCTGGAGCGGTCGGAGATCGTCTTCGAGTTCCTCGACATCATGCGCCGCACCCCGGCGCTGTCGGGTCCGCGCTGGATCCAGCACATGCTGATCCGTGCGGCGGTAGATATCCTGCCGGACTGGGCGCCGAAACTATTGGGGCTACAGGACCAGCGCCTCAAACCTTGGGAACGTCCCATCGTCCGCGCTCTGGCGCGGTTCTCCGACCGCATCGTCATCGAGGCTAGTCCGGCGTCGGCCGCCTGCCGACGGCTCGGCCTGCCGTCGGATTACTTGCTCCAGCGCGCAACGACCCCATCGTCATCCTAGGCCTTGTGCCTAGGACCCAGAAACGCCGCCGTTGCCGAAGATGGCGGTGGCTTGGCGGTTTTCAACCAATCCCCCCGCGCCTCGATTCTGGGTCCTCGGGACAAGCCCGAGGATGACGGGGGGGTAATGGGGGAGGGGGCGGGCGGTCAGACCGCCCCGTCCTCCAGACGAGGACTGATCCTGAGCGCCGTTATCTGGTTGCGCTGGCGGCGCAGGACCTGGAAGCGGTGGCGGTAGAAGATGAAGGTCTGGCCGGGCTCGGGGATGGTCTGGGCCTCATGCAGCACCAGGCCGGCGATGGTCACCGCCTCGTCGTCGGGCAGGTCCCAGTCCATGGCGCGGTTGAGGTCGCGGATCGAGACCTGGCCGTCGACATGGACCGAGCCGTCGGGCTGGCGGCGCACGCCCTGGATGGCGACGTCGTGCTCGTCCTCGATCTCGCCGACGATCTCCTCGAGGATGTCCTCCAGCGTGATCAGTCCCTGCAGGGCGCCGTACTCGTCGACCACCAGCGCGAAGTGGGCGCGGCGCTTGAGGAAGGCGTTGAGCTGGTCTTTCAGCTTGGTGGTGTCGGGGACGAACCACGGCTCGCGCATGATGGCGGCGATGTCGAGCTTGCCGGCCTTGCCGTCGGCCTCGGCCAGCGCGCGGAGCAGGTCCTTGGTGTGCAGCACGCCGACGATGTTCTCCGGGTCCTCGCGATAGAGCGGGATGCGAGAGTGGCCGGCGTCGAGCGCCAGCTTGACCAATTCCTTTGACGAGTGGTCGGCGTCGAGCTGGGTGATCGACTTGCGGTGGACCATGACATCGGAGACGTCCATCTCCGACAGGTCGAGCACGCCGCCCAGCATGCGCCGGTCGCCGCCTTCGACGAGGCCTTCGGAGTGGTGGTATTCCACGGCGCCGCGGATTTCCTCGTGGGCGGCCAGCACGTCCATCTCCATCGACATGCGGATGCCGAAGAGGCCAAGTGTCTTCCTCACGATGTACTGGGCGCCGAACGCCACGGGGCCGAAGATGCGCACCACCAGCAGGGTCGGCCATGACATCGCTCGCGCCACATCCTCGGCGCGCGTGATGGCCAGCGTCTTGGGCAGGATTTCCGCGAAGACGACGATCAGCACGGTCATCACCGCCGTCGCCAGCGCGACGCCCAGCGCGCCCGGGAAGACCCGCGACAGCACGGTCGTGGTCAGCGCCGAGGCCAGGATGTTGATGACATTGTTCGAGAGCAGGATCGCCCCGATCATCCGCTCCTGGTCGGTCAGCAGGAGGTTCACGCGGCGGGCGGCGTGGTCGCCTTCGCGCTCCAGCTGGTGCAGCCGCGCCCGGCTGGCGGCGGTCATCGAGGTCTCCGCCGCCGATATGAGTCCGGACAGGCCCAGCAGCAGGATCAGAGTCGGCGCGAGCGCGACGAGGAGGGCGACGATCACGGCAAAGCTCCTTCCGCGATCAGGAACGCGCGGAGGGGCGCGGGGTCCACATTCCTGGCCACGAAGGCGTCGCCGATGGCGCGGGCGAGGATGAAGGTCAGCGACCCGGCCTCGGCCTTCTTGTCCTGCCCCATGTGGCCGATCAGCCGCTCGGCGGAGAAGGGATGGCCGGGCATGTCGGAAAGCCGCGTCGGCAGGCCGGCGGCCTTCAACGCCGCCTCGACGCGGTCGGCATCGGCCGCCGGGCAAAGCCCCAGCGCGGCGGAGAAACGGAAGGCGAGCGCGCAGCCCGCGCCGACGGCCTCGCCGTGCTTCAACGCCTCGCCGTAGCCGTTCTCGGCCTCCAGCGCGTGGGCGAAGGTGTGGCCGAGGTTGAGAAGCGCCCGGCGGCCGGCCTCGCGCTCGTCCTCGGCGACGATCTCAGCCTTCATCTCGACGGAGCGGACGACGGCGTGGGCGAGCGCGGTATTCTTCGCATGCAGCACCTCGCCGCCATGCGCCTCGCACCAGCCGAAGAAGGCGGCGTCGCCCAGCATGCCGTATTTGATGACCTCGGCGTAGCCGCACCGCATCTCGCGCTCGGGCAGGGTGGCCAGCACGTCGAGGTCGGCCAGCACCAGCTTCGGCTGGTGGA
>CAMLRH010000235.1 GCA_946482375.1 uncultured Caulobacteraceae bacterium
TCGGCGCGCAGCGGAAGGCGAGCGCGGCCAGGATGGAGATCTTGTGGGCAGCGTCGAAGCCGCCGACGTCCATGGTCGGGTCGGCCTCGGCGTAGCCCAGCCGTTGGGCCTCGGCGAGCACGTCGGCGAAAGAGCGGCCCGTCGCCTCCATCTCGGAGAGGATGTAGTTGCAGGTGCCGTTGAGGATGCCGGCGACGCCATCGACCTCGTCGCCGACCATGGCCTCGCGCAGCATCTTCACCGCCGGGGTGCCGCCCATGACGGCAGCCTCGAACAGCAGCGGCACGCCCTGCTCCTCGGCCAGGGCCGCGAGCTCGGCGCCGTGCTCGGCGATCAGCGCCTTGTTGGCTGTGACGACGGGCTTGCCAGCCTTCAGCGCCGCTTCAACTGCGGCCTTCGCGGGCCCGTCGGAGCCGCCGACCAGCTCGACGAAGACGTCGATGCTCTCGTCCGTCGCCAGCGCCACCGGGTCGTCGAACCAGGGCAAGTCAGCGATGTCGACCGGGCGCGGCCGTGAGCGTGAGCGGGCGGAGACGCCGGCCACCACGGCCTTCGCCCCGGCCGGCGCGAAATCCGGCCGCTCGTTCAGGAACTGCAGCAGGCCGCCGCCGACGGTGCCCAGTCCCGCGACCCCTACCCTCCAAACGTCCCGCTTCATTGCGCCGCCATCGAGTTGTGGGCCCGCCCCAGGATGTCGCTGGAGTTGGCCAGGAACTTCTTCACGTTACGCGCGGCCTGGCGGATGCGGTGTTCGTTCTCGACGAGGCCGATGCGCACGTAACCCTCGCCGTATTGGCCGAAGCCGACGCCCGGCGCCACCGCCACGCCCGCGTGTTCGACGAGCAGGCGCGAGAACAGCATCGAGCCGGCCTCGCGGTACTGCTCGGGAATCGGCGCCCAGGCGAACATCGAGGCCGGCGGGGCGGGCACATCCCACCCTGCCCGCTTCATCGATTCCACCAGCACGTCGCGGCGATGCTTGTAGGTGTTGCGGATCTCCGCGACGCAGTCCTGCGGGCCGTTGAGCGCCGCGGCGGCGGCGACCTGCACCGGCGTGAAGGCGCCGTAGTCGAGGTAGGACTTCACCCTGGCCAGCGCCGCGCAGATGCGGGCGTTGCCGACCACCATGCCGACGCGCCAGCCGGCCATGGCGTAGGTCTTCGACAGCGAGTTGATCTCGACGGCGATGTCCTTGGCGCCTTCGACCTGCAGGACCGACGGCGGCGGGTTGTCGTCGAAGTAGATTTCCGAGTAGGCGACGTCCGACAGCACGATCAGCTCGTGCTTCTTCGCCAGCGCGATCGCCTCCTTGTAGAAGTCGAGGTCGACCCACTGGGCCGTCGGGTTCGACGGGTAGGACAGGATCAGGATCGAGGCCGGCGGCACCGAGTGGCGCACCGCCCGGCTGATGCCCGACAGATACTCCTCGGGCGACAGCGCCTTCACGTGGCGGATGACGCCGCCGGCCATGATGAAGCCGTAGGCGTGGATCGGGTAGGCCGGGTTCGGGCAGATGATGACGTCGCCGGGCGCCGTCAGCGCCTGGGCCAGGTTGGCGAAGCCTTCCTTTGAGCCCAGCGTGGCGATGACCTCGCTGTCGGGGTCGACCTTCACGCCGTAGCGGCGCTCGTAGTAGTTGGCCATCGCCCGGCGCAGGCCGATGATCCCCTTGGAGACGGAATAGCGCCCGGCCTTGGGGTCGCGCACGGTCTCGACCAGCTTGTCGACGATGTGTTTGGGCGTCGGCATGTCGGGATTGCCCATGCCGAAGTCGATGATGTCTTCGCCCCGCGCCCGGAGCCGCGCCTTGATGCGGTTCACTTCCTCGAAGACGTAGGGCGGCAGGCGTCGGATGCGGTGAAATTCGGACTGCATGATTGGCTCGGTGCGCCAGACCCGGCGCGATGGGAGCGGAAGTCGCGCATGGATATCCCCCGTCGGGGGTATAGCCAAGCAGGTTAAGGGAAGATCATGCCCCCGCGACCGGGTTTGCTACCGGGGTCGCGGAGGCGGGGTAGCTCGTGCGCGCATGCGAGCCGCCCAGGCTGCGGTCTCGGCGGCCTGGTTTGCGGACGGAATGTCGGACGGATCGAAGTCGATCAGCGCCCGCATGCGGGCGGCGAAGCCTTCGCTGTCGGAAAGGGTCCATGTCACGGGCGCGGTCGCCTGCAGGAGGCCGACGCCGTCGCTTTCCACTTCGGCCACGGCCATGCGCCAGCCTTCCTCGGTGCGCAGATCGTTCGGCGTTTGCGGAATGCCTTCGAAGGTCGGGAACGTCGCCGCTTGCGAGGCCTGCGCCTGGATGGCGGCCGCCGCGGGCGAGTTCGGGTCGACTTCGGCGTCCGCGTAAGGCTCGACGGCGGGCACGGTCACACAGGCGCAAAGGCTCATCGCCGCCGCGCAGAGCAGCAGCGTCTTACCCGTTCGCCGGAATCTTGACCGATCACCGTTCATTTCACCTTCGCTCTTATGCGATGATTGGTTTGAACAAAAGGTCGCCTACGTATGCGGCTTCAAAGGAGACGGGCGAATGGCGGCCAAGGCTGGCGCGAAGAAGACGGCGAAGACGGCCGCGCCGGCCCCGGAAGCCCCCGCCGCGCCCCCCTCCCTGCTCGACCAGCTGGCGCTTGCCCCGCGCGAGCAGCGTGAGGCGCTGGAGAAGCTGTCGGCCAACCTCGCCCGCGCCGCCATGACCGCCCAGGGCGCCATGGCCGAAGCGGCGCTGCGCCAGGCCGACGGCCAGGCGGCGCTTTCGGCCGATCCCTTCCATGTCGCCCCGGCCCTGACCGAGGTCATGGGCCACCTCGCCGCCAAGCCGGACCTGATGCTGCGCGCGCAGGCCGACTTGCTGACCCGCTACATGGACCTCTGGCAAAACGTGGTCAGCCGCGCGGCCGGGGCTCCGGCCGAGCCGGTCGTGACGCCCTCCCGGGGCGACAAGCGCTTCAACGACCCGGAGTGGTCGGAGCAGCCGCTGTTCGACGTTATGAAGCAGTCCTACCTCTTGACCTCGAACTGGCTGAACTCGCTGGTCTCGCAGGCCGCCCAGGAGGCCGACGCCGATCCACTGACCAAGCGCCGGGTCGAGTTCTTCATGAAGATGCTGACCGACGCGTTCTCGCCGTCGAACTTCCTGATCTCCAACCCCGTCGCCATGCGCCAGATCCTCGAGTCGAACGGCGAAAGCTTGGTGCGCGGCATGGAGAATTTCGCCGCCGACCTCGAGCGCGGGCATGGCGAACTGGCCATAAGTCAGACCGACATGGAGCAGTTTCAGGTCGGCAAGAACGTCGCCACGACGCCCGGCAAGGTCGTCTACCAGAACGACATCCTGCAGCTGATCCAGTACCAGCCGACGACCGAGCAGGTGCACGAGATCCCGCTGCTGATCTTCACGCCGTGGATCAACAAGTTCTACATCATGGACCTGCGGCCCGATAACTCGCTCATCAAGTGGCTGACCGAGCAGGGCTTCACCGTCTTCGTCACCTCGTGGGTGAACCCGGACGAACACCTCGCCGCCAAGACCTTCGAAGACTACATGATCGAGGGCGTCTACGACGCCTCCCAACAGGTCATGAAGCAGTGCGGCGTCGATCGCGTGAACGCCGTCGGCTACTGCATCGGCGGCACGCTGCTCTCCTGCACGCTGGCCTACATGGCGGCCAAGGGCGACAAGCGGATCAACTCGGCCACCTTCTTCGCAGCCCAGCAGGACTTCGAGGAGGCCGGCGACCTGCGCCTCTTCGTCAGCGACGACTGGCTGAAGGATCTGGAGGCGCGGATCGACGCGGCCGGCGGCTTCCTGCCCTCCAAGTCGATGGCCGACACCTTTAACTCGCTGCGGGCCAACGACCTGATCTGGTCGTTCTTCGTGAACAACTACCTGCTCGGCCGCGAGCCGAAGCCCTTCGACCTGCTGTTCTGGAACGCCGACCAGACGCGGATGCCCAAGGCGCTGCACCTGTTCTACCTGCGCCACTTCTACAAGGAGAACGCGCTGTCCCGAGGCGAGCTGGAGCTGGGCGGCGTGAAACTCGACATGAAGAAGGTGACCGCGCCGATCTACGTGCAGGCCTCGCGCGACGACCACATCTCGCCGTTCCGCAGCGTCTATCGCGGCGCCAGGCTGTTCGGCGGGCCGGTGACCTACATGATGAGCGGCTCGGGCCACATCGCCGGCGTCATCAACCACCCGGCGGCCAACAAGTACCAGCACTGGACCAACGATGCGCTGCCCGCCACCGTCGACGAATGGATCGCGGGCGCGCAGGAGCACCCCGGCTCCTGGTGGCCGCACTGGGCGAAGTGGCTGAAGGAAAAGTCCGGCGACATGGTCCCCGCCCGCGACCCGACGAAGGGCAAGCTCAAGCCCATCGAGGACGCGCCGGGCAGCTACGTGCAGGTGCGGTCGTAGTCCCTTCTCCCTGAGGGAGAAGGAGGGGCCCACCTGCAAAGCAGGTGGGAGGATGA
>CAMLRH010000236.1 GCA_946482375.1 uncultured Caulobacteraceae bacterium
CCTGCGCGACAAGGCAAGCCCGATGGCGCGCAGCCACTACGACTTCCTGATCAGCACCTTCTGGTGGTCGATCCCGCCGCTGGTCATCGGCACGGTGATGGCCGTCATCGGCGTCCTGCTGATGCTGGTCCTGATCGGCTTCCCGATCCTGTTCGCCGCCGGAGCGGTCTTCCTGCTGTGGTTCATCTGGTTCGTGGCCAGATGCGTCGCCGGAGCCGTCTATCTGGCCCGGGGCGAGGCCTACCCGCGGCCGGGTGCGATTTTCATCTAAGACAAACCCTAAACCCGCTCATCCCCGCGAAAGCGGGGACCCAGGCTTGTTATCGTCGAGCGCCAAGGCTTTCAGAAAAAGCCTGGGTTCCCGCTTTCGCGGGAATGAGCGGAAATGTGGGCTTATGCCGGCTGCAGCGCGCGCCGCACCAGCTGGGCGTAGTCGTCCATCAGCGACAGCGAAATGTTGCCCGGCCGGAAGGTGTGCGGACCGATCTCGGCGACGGGTGTCACCTCGGCGGCGGTGCCGACGATGAACACCTCCGAGAAGGTCGGCAGCTCCTCGGCCGGGATGTGGCGCTCCACCACCTCGAAGCCGCGCTCATGCGCCAGCCGGATCACCGTGCGCCGGGTGATGCCGTCCAGGAAGCAATCCGGCGTCGGCGTGTGGATCACCCCGTCGCGGATCAGGAAGATGTTGGCCCCCGTGCTCTCGGCGATGTAGCCGCGCCAGTCGAGCATCAGGGCGTCTGTGTAGCCCTCGCGCTCGGCGGCGTGCTTGGAGATGGTGCAGATCATGTAGAGGCCGACCGCCTTCGACGCCGTCGGCGCGGTGGCCGGATCGGGCCGGCGATACTTGGCGAAGGTCAGGCGGATGCCCTTGGCCTTCTCCTCCGGGTTGAAGTAGCTCGGCCACTCCCAGGCGGCGATGGCCACATGGATCTTGGTCTGCTGCGCAGAAACGCCGAGCTGCTCGGGGCCGCGCCAGGCGATCGGACGGACATAGCAGTCGGTCAGGCCGTTGCGGGCGCAGGTTTCCTTGCAGGCGGCGTCGATCTCGGCCACCGTGTAGGGGATCTGGAAGTCGAGAATCTCGGCCGACCGGAACAGACGCTCGGTATGCTGGGTCAGCTCGAAAATCTCGCCGCCGTACATCCGCTCGCCCTCGAAGACAGCCGAGGCGTAGTGGAGCGCGTGCGTCAGTACGTGCACCTTCGCCTCGCGCCAGGGCACGAACTGGCCGTCCAGCCAGATCCATCCGTCGCGATCGTCAAAGGGCACGATAGACATGGGGCGCAGGGCTCCTCTTCATTGGAACCGCGCTTTAGACGCCCGCGAAGCTTTTCCGTCAACGGTGAGGCCACATGAGCGGTGACCGCCACCTCCTCGTCGTCGATGACGACGACCGCATCCGCGACCTGCTCCGGGAGTACCTGGCGCAGTCGGGGTTCCGCGTGACGACGGCGCCGAACGCGGCCGCTGCCGGGCGGTTGATGGAGACCCTCGACTTCGACCTGCTGGTGCTCGACGTGATGATGCCGGGCGAGGACGGCTTTTCCTTCACGAAGAAGCTGCGGGCGAAGAACGGCCACCACACACCGATCCTGATTCTGACCGCGCGCGGCCATTCGGAGGACCGCATCGAGGGCCTGAGCCTCGGCGCCGACGACTACCTCGCCAAGCCGTTCGAGCCGCAGGAGCTCCTGCTCCGCATCGAGGCCATCCTGCGCCGCGCGGGACCCAAGGCCGAGCCGGTCAAGATCCTCTCGCTGGGCGCCTGCGAGTTCGACGCCGAACGTGGCGAGCTGACCCGCGCCGGCGATCCGATCCGCCTGACCGAGGCGGAGGTCGAACTGCTGCGCCGCCTCGCCCGCGACGCCAACGCGCCTGTCGACCGGATGGAGCTGGCGCGCGGCACAGCCGACGCCACCGGGCGGGCGGTCGATGTGCAGGTCACCCGCCTGCGCCGCAAGATCGAGGACGACCCGAAGAACCCGCGCTACCTGCAGACGGTGCGCGGCATCGGCTACCGGCTGGCGCCCGACTGATGCGCCGGCGGCTGAAGATCATCATCCCACGCCAGATCAAGCGCTGGCTGCCGACCTCGCTGTTCGGCCGTTCGCTGCTGATTATCGTCCTGCCGGTGGCGATCATGCAGGTGGTCGTTACCTGGATCTTCTTCGACGCCCACTGGGAGACGGTGAACAGCCGCCTCGCCGAAGGGCTGGCCGGCGACATCGCCTGGGCCGTGGAGAGCTACCAGGACGACCCGGCCTCGCTCGACATGCTGGCCAAGCGGGCGGAGGACTCGCTCTCCCTCTCCATCGCCCTGCAGGAAGGCCGCACGCTGCCAACCGGCCGCCGCAAGGCGCTGTTCGAGGCCGTCGACCGCTCGCTGGACCGGGCGCTGGAGGAGCGGCTGGACCAGCCCTTCTGGTTCGACACCACCCGCTATCCGGCCTACGTCGAGGTTCGCGTGCAGGTGCGCGAAGGGACGCTGCGCATCTTCGCGCCCCGCGACCGGGCGCTGGCCACCCAGGGCCACATCTTCGTGCTGTGGATGACCATCGCCACCCTGCTGCTGACCGCGGTCGCCATCCTCTTCATCCGCAACCAGGTCCGCGCCATCGAGCGGCTGGCCGATGCGGCCGAGTCCTTCGGCAAGGGCGGCGACCAGCCCGCGTTCAAGCCGCACGGCGCCCGCGAGGTCCGCCGCGCCGCTCAGGCCTTCCTGGCCATGCGCGCCCGCATCCAGCGCCACATCGACCAGCGTACCGCTCTGCTGGCCTCGGTCAGCCACGACCTGCGCACCCCGCTGACCCGGCTCAAGCTGGAGCTGGCGCTCTCGCCCAAGGGCAAACGCACCGAGGCCATGAAGCGCGACCTCGCCGAGATGGAGCACATGATCGACGAGTACCTCGCCTTCGCCCGTGGCGAGGGCGGCGAGGCCGTCGAGACCGTGACCCTCCGCGATCTCATCGAAGAGGTCAGCGAAGGCGCCGCCCGCGCCGGGGCCAAGGTCAGCATCGAGGCCGACCCAGAGGTCGAGGTGCACGTGCGCCCCAACGCCCTGAAGCGGGCGATCTCCAACCTCGTCATGAACGCCGCCGTCCACGGAGAGCAAGTGCAGATCGCCGTGAAGCCCACGCCGACCGGCGGCGTCGAGATCATGGTCGACGACGACGGCCCCGGCATCCCGCCCGACCGCTACGAGGACGCCTTCAAGCCGTTCAACCGCCTCGACGAGTCCCGCAACCAGAACGAAAAGGGCGTCGGCCTCGGCCTCGCCATCGCCCGCGACGTCGCGCGCGGCCACGGCGGGGAACTGACCCTGGCCCCCTCGCCGCTGGGTGGCCTGCGGGCGACCGTGAGGCTGCCCGGATGAGCGTCGTGCCGGTGATCGAAACCGAGCGGCTGCGCCTGCGCGAGCACCGCGCGTCGGACCTCGACGCGTTGACGGAGATGTGGGCGCACCCGGTCGTCTACCGCCACATCCACGGCAAGCCGTCCGAGCGCGCCGAGACCTGGGGGCGGATGCTGCGCCTTACCGGCCAGTGGCTCGTCAGCGGCTTCGGCTACTGGGTGGTGGAGGAGAAGGCGACCGGCAACTTCGTCGGCGAGATCGGCTTCCTGACCGGCGAACGCGGTCTCACGCCCGATTTCGGCGACACACCCGAGGCCGGATGGTCGCTGTGGCCGGCGATGCATGGCCAGGGCTACGCGGAAGAGGCGGTGCGCGCGGCGCTCGACTGGGCGCTGGAGCGCCACCCGCGCGTGGTCTGCATGGTCGATCCGACGAACGCGGCCTCCATCCGATTGGCCGAGAAGGTCGGTTTCCGCCGGTTCGCCGAGACGACCTTCAAGGAGGAACCGGTGATCCTCTTCGAGCGGCTGGCCTAGAACCCCGCCCCGATCCGCTTCAGCTGGGCGCGCATCTGTTTAAGCCGCCGGTCGATCTCGGCCATCGTGCGGTTCAGCGCGCCCTCGTCGTCGCGCCAGACCTGCAGCACCCGCGTCCACACCGCGACCATGGCCGCGAGCCGCGCCGGCGTCGCATCCACCCCCGCCGCTTCGAGGATAGCCCGCGCCGTATGCGGCAGGTGGCGCGCCACACTCAGCGGGTCGGACCGGCCTATGGCGACCAGCGAGGTCCGGTGCGGCTCCATGGCCTCGATCCGCGCCATGACCGCCTCGAACAGCCGGTCATGAACGTCGTGGTCGAGCCCGTTGGCTGTCGACAGCGCCGCCCGGTCGAACCGCGACGACAGGTGCGCCATGACCGCGGCCTTCCCCTCGGCATGCTCGTAGAGGTCGGCGAAGGGCAGGCCTGCCTTGATGGCGATGTCGCGCAACGACACCTCCCGCCATGGCTTGGCGGCGGCCAGCGACAGCGCGGCGGCCG
This sequence comes from uncultured Caulobacteraceae bacterium, assembly GCA_946482375.1. The sequence continues at coordinate 4,394 of CAMLRH010000236.1, forward strand.
CGGCGCGATCAAGCATGTCCTCGGTGGGCGTCATCGGCGGGAAGCTAGCGCATATGTCTTCCCCCACGAAAT
>CAMLRH010000237.1 GCA_946482375.1 uncultured Caulobacteraceae bacterium
TTGCGCCAGCGCCGGCCTTCATCGACAGCTCGCATGAAGTCGGCGAACTGGCGCTCTGCCATGTCCGCCTGCAGGACGACGCCCGCTATCCTTGGCTGGTGCTGATCCCCCGTGCGCCGGACGCCCGGGAGATAGAGGACCTCCACCCCCTGAACCGGCCGCGCCTGATCGACGAGATCGTGCTCGCCGGCGATGCGGTGCGGGCGGTCGGCTCAGCGCTGGGCCTGCCGGTCGAAAAGCTGAACGTCGGCGCGCTCGGCAACGTCACGCCGCAGCTGCACGTACATGTGGTTGGGCGCCGCGCGGACGACCCGGCCTGGCCCGGTCCCGTGTGGGGTCAGGGGGAGGCTGTACCGTTCAGCTCTGACCAACTCTCCGCCGCGATGGCGGCAGCTCGCAAAGCCCTTCACCTATAAGCCGCTCATCCCGACGAAAGTCGGGACCCAGGTCTGTCCAGTCAGCACTCCGCTAGAAAGTACTGGGTCCCGGCTTTCGCCGGGATGAGCGGAGTAAACTAGGCAGCCTCGGCGGACTTGATCGCTTCCGCCACCGCCACCAGCCGTTCGGCCTGGGCGAGGTGGAGGAGTTCGGCCATGCGGCCTTCGACGCGGATGGCGCCCTTGCCGGCGTTCTCCGGCAGCTTGAAGGCTTCGATCACGGCGCGCGACCAGGCGACCTCGGACTCGGAGGGACTGAAGACCCGGTTGCAGATGTCGATCTGCTTGGGGTGGATCAGGGTCTTGCCGTCGAAACCGAAGTCGACGCCCTGCTCGCACACGGCTTCCAGCCCAGCCTCGTCCTCGATGCCGTTGTAGACCCCGTCGATGATTGTCAGGCCGGAGGCGCGGGCGGCCGCCACCGACAGCGACAGGATGCCGAGGAACGGCTCGCGGCCCGGCGTCTGGCGGCAGCGCATCTCCTTGGCGAGGTCGTTGGTGCCCATCACCCACGTCGTCATCCGCGAGCCTTTCGACGCCGCCGCGATCTGGTCGAGCGCGAAGACCGCCCGGCAAGTCTCGATCATGGCCCAGAGCGCGGTGTGCTTAGGCGCCCCGGAGATGGCGGCGTCGTAGGCGGCGACATCCTCCGCCGAATTCACCTTCGGGACGAGGATGGCGTCGGGGCCGGCGGCGCTCGCCGCGGCGAGGTCGTTCTTGCCCCAGGGGGTGTCCAGCCCGTTGCAGCGGACGATCACTTCGCGACGGCCAAAGCCGCCTTCCTTCACCGCGCCGACGGCCTGTTCGCGGGCGGTCTCCTTGGCCTCGGGCGCGACGGCGTCCTCGAGGTCGAGGATGACGGCGTCGCAGGGAAGCGTGCGGGCCTTTTCCAGCGCCTTGGCGTTCGAGGCGGGCATGTAGAGGACGCTGCGGCGGGGCCGGGCGGCGGTGGTCATCGTGGAGGGACTCGTTGTTGGTGTGGCAAGCGCCGCTTCTTAGCCACTAGAGTGGGTTCATGACCACCCGATATGACGAGAACGCCCGCAACGTGCTGGGCGGGGAGCTGGAGCCCTGCTCGACCTCGCCGGTGACCGGCTTCTACCGCAACGGCTGCTGCGAGACCGGGCCGCACGACGTCGGCATGCACACGGTCTGCGCGGTGATGACGGCGGACTTCCTGGCCTTCTCGAAAGCCGTCGGCAACGACCTGTCGACGCCGCGCCCCGAGCTCGCCTTCCCCGGCCTGAAGCCCGGCGACCGCTGGTGCCTCTGCGCGCCGCGCTGGAAGGAGGCGCTCGACGCCGGCATGGCGCCTCAACTGGTGCTGGAAGCCTGCCACGAGGAGACCTTGGCGATCGTGCCGCTCGGCGTGCTCAAGGACTACGCGGCCTAGAGCCGGTATTCACGCTCCAGCCGGTAGCGCGAGCCTTCCGAGGTGCGGTGGCTGGAGTAGAGGCCGAAGCCATCCACGGCGAAGGGCGGCGACTTCAGCAGGTTGTGAGACTGCACCCAGACGGCGACGTCGCGCGGGTCGGGGTGGCGCATGTAGGCCAGCGTCACGTGCGGGCGGTAGACGCGGCTGTCGACCTTTACCCCGGCGCGGCGGGCGGCGGCCTCGTAACGGGCGGCGAGCTGGGAAAGCTGCGGGTTGTCGACCACGCCCGCCCAGATGGCGTTGATGTTGTCGCCTTCGCCAAAGGCCCCGACGCCGGCGAGCGAAATCTCGAAGGGCGAGCCGCCGATCCCGGAAAGCTCGGCGTCGAGGTCGTCGGCCTTATCCTCCCGCACGTCGCCGAAGAAGCGCAGGGTGATGTGCATCGTCTCCTCGGGCCGCCAACGCGCGCCCTCCAGCCCGTACTGCCGGACAGCCAGGCCTTCGGCGACGTCCTCGGGCAGGGCGATGGCGGCGAACAGGCGGATCATCAGGGACAGGGGTTGGGTTGCTGGACGTGCAGCGCGTCAACCGCCGTCTCCAGCTCGCTGCTCCAGTCTAGGTCGAAGGCGTCGATGTCGGTCTTCAGCTGCTCCATGGTCGAAGCGCCGATGATCGTCGAAGTCACAAACGGCCGGCTGTCGCAGAACTTGATGGCGAGCTGGGCGGGATCGAGCCCACGCTCCTTCGCCAGTTCGACGTAGGAGCGCAGCGCCGGCTCGGCGCCTGGGCCTTCATAGCGTTGGCCACGGCTGAACAGGGTCGAGCGCGCCCCTTCCGGCCGGGCGCCGTCGAGGTACTTGCCGGTCAGGTAGCCCTGCCCGACCGGCGAATAGGCCAGCAGGCCGACCTGCTCGCGCATGGCGACCTCGGCCAGCCCGAACTCGAAGACGCGGTTGACGAGGTTGTAGGCGTTCTGGATCGAGGCCATGCGCGGCAGGCCGAGCCGGTCGGAGGCCTCGACGAACTTCATCACCCCCCAGGGCGTCTCGTTGGAGAGGCCGATGTGGCGGATGTTTCCCTTTTTGATGTGGGCGGCGAGGGACTCGAGGATCGCCTCGAAGCTCTCGTAGTCGGCGTCGTAGTCGTGGAAGGTCATGCCGCCGAAGTTGCGCGTGGCGCGCTCGGGCCAGTGCAGCTGGTAGAGGTCGATGTAGTTGGTCCGCAGCCGGCGCAGCGACTTCTCCACCGCTTCGTCGATCTGGGCCCTGGTTTGACGCGTCGGCGAACCGTCGTCGCGCAGCCAGGTCATCGGCGAGCGGCCGGCGATCTTGGACGCCAGGATGACTTCCCGCCGCTTGCCGGGGTTCTTCGCGAACCAGTTTCCGATGATGGTCTCGGTCGCCCCTTGCGTCTTCGGGTGCGGCGGGACGGCGTACATCTCGGCGGTGTCCCAGAAGGTCACCCCCCGGGTCAGCGCATAGTCCATCTGGGCGTGGCCCAGCGCTTCGTCGTTCTGAGGCCCGCCCCACATCATGGTGCCCAGGCAGCAGCGCGAGACCTTCAGGCCGGTCCGGCCGAGTTCGGAGTATTGCAAGCGGTGAGTCCCTCTGGCGCGCGTCTATCGGCGGGCCAGCGCCTTCGCGACCACCGGGGCTAGCCGGCGGGCGATGACCTTCACCCCGGCGGCGTTGGGGTGGATGCCGTCCCTCTGGTTCAGGCTACGGATTCCCATGACGCCGTCCAGCAGGTTCGGATAGCTGAGCACGCCGGGCGTCTTCGCCAGCCGCCGAAAGACGGCGTTGAACTCGCGGGCATAGTCGCCGCCCAGCTGCTCGGGCGCCCGCACGCCGGCCAGCACGACGGTGATCCCGCGATCCTGCAGCCTAGCGATGATCTTCCGCAGGTTGGCGCGAACGGTCTTCGGCTCGGCGCCCTGCAACATGTCGTTGCCGCCCAAGGCGACGACGCAGACCGCGGTGTCCTTGCGCACGGAGAAGTCGACGCGCGCCAGCCCGCCTGAGGTGGTGTCGCCCGAAACGCCCGCGCCGCGCACCGTTGCGGGGGCGCCCAGCCTTTGCAGTTCGGCGCTCAGCTGTGCAGGGAGCGCCGTCGCCCGCGTCAGGCCGAAGCCGGAGGTGATGGAATCGCCCAGCAGGGTCACGACCGGCAGGGCCGCCAGCGCCGGCGTGGCTGCGAAGCTGCCCAAGCCAGCGAGAAGAAGTCGCCGGGAGATGCAAAGATCGGCTGTGTTCGGCATGTGACAGGCTTATGTAGGACGCCGATTCTTTCGCTCAATCGCAGTCCGCGTCCCCATGTACGACGTTCCCACCGACACAACGCCGCTGAAGCTGGATGGCGTGACCCTCACGCTCCCCTCGGCGGCCGGGCCGGTGGAGATCCTGCGTGGCGTGGACCTGGTGGTGCGGCCGGGCGAGACGGTGGCGGTGGTCGGGCCCTCGGGCTCCGGCAAATCGTCGCTGATCGCCGTGGCCGCCGGGCTGGAGACGCCGACGTCCGGCCAGGTGCATCTGTTCGGCCAGGACCTCTCGCACCTGAACGAGGACGGCCGGGCGAAGCTGCGGCGCACGCGGGTGTCGCTGGTCTTCCAGTCTTTCCACCTGCTGCCCAACATGA